>JAPOZD010000102.1 GCA_026706245.1 Alphaproteobacteria bacterium | reverse complement strand
CACCCGGCTGAGTTCGCCCGGCTCGACCTTCGGCGCGGTTCCGAGCACCGCTGTCGGCTCGGTTGCGGAAGCGGTCATCGCGCCCACCCAGAAGAAAATCGCCGCCAGCAGTCTAGTCACTGTCCGCCGCCTCAAGGCGCCGGCCGCTCTCGGCATCGAAGAGGTGCAGGTTCGCCGGGTCCGCCGCCAGGCGAAGCGTGTCGCCCGGGCGGTCCCCGGTTTCGTCCTGCGTGTGGACGATCAGTTCGTCATCGCCGACGGCGCAGTGCAGCAGCCGCGACGCGCCCAGGTCCTCGGCGTACAGCAGGCGGGCCGACAACAGGCCCTCGTTGCCGTCGGCAACCACCGCCAGATGCTCCGGCCGGATGCCCAGCACCACCCGGCGTCCCGACCCGCCCGGTCCCGCGCCGTTCGGCAGGGCGATGCGCCCCATCCCCCCGCCTTCGACGGCGGCGCCACCATCGGACAGGGTGGCAGGCAGAAGGTTCATCGCCGGCGCGCCGATGAAGCCCGCCACATAAGTCGAACCCGGATGGCGGTAGATCTGCCGCGGTGTGCCGGTCTGCTCGACCACCCCCTGGTTCATGACCACCAGCCGGTCGGCCATGGTCATCGCCTCCACCTGGTCGTGCGTGACGAAGATGCTGGTGGCCTTCAGCTCATCGTGGAGGCGCTTGATCTCGACCCGCATCTGGCTGCGGAGCTTGGCGTCCAGGTTGGACAGGGGCTCGTCGAACAGGAAGACATCGGGTTCGCGGATGATGGCGCGGCCCATGGCGACGCGCTGGCGCTGGCCGCCGCTCAGCTGGCTCGGCTTGCGCGCCAGCAGGTCCTCGATGCCCAGAATGCGCGCGACACGCTCCACGCGCTCGCGAATCTCCGCCTTCGGCCGGCGCGCGATCCGGAGCGCATAGCTGATGTTCTGGAAGGCCGTCATATGCGGGTAGAGCCCGTAGTTCTGGAACACCATGGCGACATCGCGCTCCTTGGGCTCCAGGTCGTTCACCACCCGGTCCCCGATGGCGACCTCGCCCGCGGTCACGGCTTCGAGACCGGCAATCATCCGGAGCAGGGTGGACTTGCCGCAACCGCTGGGCCCCACGATGACGGCGAACTCGCCATCGCCGATCTCGATGTCGATGCCGTGGATGACCTCCGTCGTGCCGAAGGACTTTCTCACCTGCCGCATGCTGACATTCGCCATCCGCGCACCTCGCCCCTATTTCTCGCCGCCGAGCAGCCCCTTGACGAACCAGCGCTGCAACACCAGCACGACGACAATGGGCGGCAGCATCACCATCAGGGTGCCCGCCATGGCCACATTCCACTCCGGCAGCTCGTCCTCCGACGGGATGAGGTTCTCCAGTCCCATCACCAGGGTGCGCATGTCCGGGTCTGTCGTTATCAGCAGGGGCCAGAGATACTGGTTCCAGCCGAAAACGAACATGATCACCGAGAGCGCGGCGATATTGGTCTTGGAGAGCGGCAGCAGGATCTGGAAGAAGAAGCGAATCGGTCCGGCCCCGTCCATCTTCGCCGCTTCCGCCAGCTCCTCCGGGATCGTCAGGAAGAACTGCCGGAAGAGAAAGGTCGCCGTGGCGCTGGCGAACAGCGGCAGGGTCAGGCCCCAATATGTGTCGAGCAGGTTCCACTCCAGCGCGACCTCAACCCCGGAGAGCCAGGCGACGAGATCGGTGAGCCACAGCACTTCCAGGAGCTGTTGCACCGGCAGCAGCGCGTTCCCCGCCACTTCGTAGGTCGGCACGATGCGCACTTCCAGCGGCAGCATCAGGGTGATGAAAATCAGCCAGAAGGCCAGCATGCGGAAGCGGAAGTTGAAGTAGCAGATGGCGAAGGCGGTGAGCGAGGCGCAGGCGATCTTGCCGAACAGGATGCCGAGCGTCATGACCACGCTGTTGACGCCCTGGGTCGCGAACTCGCCCCGTTCCCATGCCTTGACCGCATTTTCCAGCAACTCGCCCCCCGGGATCAGCGTCATCGGCACGTCGATCACCGCTTCGTAGGGCAGCGTCGCGGCAACGAAGGCAATCACGAGCGGGAAGCACATCACCACGAGGCCGACCGCGAGGATCGTGTGGGTGACGGCGTTCAGGATGGGCGTGCGTTCGATCATCCGCGCTCACTCCGCGTAGTGAATGCGGCGCTCGATCCACTTGAACTGGATGAACGTCAGCACGATGACGAGGCCCATCAGCACGACGGACTGGGCCGACGATCCGCTGAGGTCGAGGCCGATGAAGCCGTCCTGATAGATCTTGTAAACGAGGATGTTGGTGGCGCCGCCGGGACCGCCCTGGGTCATCACGTTGATGATGCCGAAGCCCTCGGTGAAGGAATCGGTGACGTTGATGACGAGCAGGAAGAAGAAGGTCGGGCTCAGCAGCGGGAAGACGATGGTGATGAAGCGCCGGATCGGGCCTGCGCCGTCGAGCGCCGCCGCCTCGACGAAGGTGCGGGGGATCGTCTGCAGGCCCGCCAGGAAAAAGATGAAATTGTAGGTAATGCTCTTCCACGACGCCGCGATGATGACCATCAGCATCGCGTCCGCCCCGACGATGTTCGGGTCCCATATTCCCGGCCAGATGTCGTTCAGGAAGGCAAAGAAGCCCACGCCCGGCTGGAAGATGAACTGGAAGGCGACGGCGGCCGCGGGCGCGGCCACCGCATAGGGCCACATCAGCACCGTGCGGTAAACGACCAGCCCCCGGATCACCCGGTCCACGAAGATCGCCAGCAGGAGCGCGAGCCCCATGGAGATCGCCGTCGTCCAGAAGGCGAAGATGAGGGTGATGCCGGCGGATTCGTAATATTCCGGCGAACTGAAGAGTTCCCGGAAATTGTCTAGGCCGACCCACCGGGCGACTCCCCCGAACGGGGGCTCCAGGGTGAAGGACCAGAACAGCGCCTTCGCAGACGGCCAGTAGAAGAAGACGAAGACGATCAGGACTTCCGGCAATATCAGCAGATAAGGCAGAAGCCGGTTCCGGAAGAGGACGCGCTTGATCATCTGGCTGGGCGCTGTTGCTGTTCACGCATGGCACCGTGGCGCCCGGCACAAAGCCGTCCGGGCGCCGCCGGTCCTTCGCCGGTTCCCGCGCTCAGGGCAGGGACTGGCCCTCGTACTGCTTCTCGAACCGGCGCAACTGCTCGTTGCCGCGTTTCACCGCGTTGTCGAGCGCCTCCTGCGCCGTCTTCTTGCCGGCCAGCATCTGCTCCAGCTCGTCGCCGATGATCTTCTTGATCTGCCGGAAGTAGCCGAGGCGCAGCCCCCGCGAGAGCGGCGTGGGCGGCGTCCGGGCCAGGCTCTCGATGGCGACCTCCCGCCCGGCATATTCTTTCTGCTTGTAGAAGCCCTTGGCGACGAGCGCATCGTAACCGCTCCTGGTCGTCGGCACATAGCCGGTGACGGTGCTCCAGAACTCCTGCGATTCGACCGACCGGATGAAGTCGAAGAAGGCGGCGACGCCCTTGTATTCGGCTTCATCGAAACCCTTCAGGATCCAGAAGCTCGCGCCGCCGACGACGGTGTTGTTGGGCGTCACGCCCTCATTGTGCGGCAGCGGGGCGACGTCCCAGTTCATCTTGGCGCTCTTCAGCACCGTGCCGTGCGAGGCGATGGAGCCGAAATAGTGGCCGCACTTGCCGGTGGCGAAGGACTCGCGGGTGCCGACCCCGAAAAGCTCCTTGGCATAGCTGCCGAGCTTCTCGTCGTACCAGCGTTTCAGCCGCTCGACATGCTTCACATAGGAGGTCTTGTTGAAGACCAGCTCCGCATCGAGACCGTCGAAGCCGTTGTTGCGCGTCGAAATCGGCTCGCCGTGCATGTAGCTGAACTGCTCCAGATGGACCCAGAGGTAGGTGGAGAAGGCGATCGGGCAGGCTGCGCCCGAGGCTTTCAGCGTCCGCAGATTCTCCTCGAACTGTTCCCAGGTTTCCGCCGGCCCCGCGATGCCGGCTTTCTCGTACATGTCGATGTTGTAGTACATCACCGGCGTCGACGAGTTGAACGGGAACGAATACAGCTTGCCGTCCGAGGAGGCGTAGTAGCTCATGATTGAGCCGATATAATCGCTCCAATCGACGTCGTAGCCGGCGTCGGCCATCAGCTGGTATGCCGGATAGATCGCGCCCGACAGCATCAGCGTTCCCGTCGCGGTCTCGACGCCCTGCAGAATGTGGGGATGCTTCTTGGCGCGGTAGGCGGCGATGCCGGCCTGGAGCGCCTGATCGTAGTTGCCCTTGCCCGTGCAGACGATCTCGTACTCGTCCTGCGCGGCGTTGAAGCGTTCGCAGACCTTCATGACCTGCTTGCCCAGATAGCCCTTGAGGCCGTACCAGAGGTCGATTCTTGTCTTGGCCTCGGCCGGCATGGCGAGGCCCGCCGCCAGAATTCCAATTGCGGCCGCTGCGGCCAGTGTCTTGCGCTCCATTTTCGGGTCCTTTCTCCGGCCGCCAGATCGGCCGGATAAGTCACTATCCTCCCAGGCTGCATGGCTGTCCAGCGGCCCGAAACGGACGGGCCAGAATCGTTCCGGCTCTTCGCGGGGCCATACCCGAGGCTTGACACCGGGCGCGGGTGCCGGCTCTTCATCGGCCCGTTCGCCGGGGCGGGATGCGCCCGGCCGGCATATCGGTCGTTTGCAAGGAGCGCTGTGTTCGAATGGCTTCGGATAGCCCTCAGCGGCGCGATGTGGACCTGCTCGTCATCGGCGGCGGTATCAACGGCGCCGGTATCGCGCGGGATGCTGCGGGGCGTGGCTTCGATGTCCTGTTATGCGAACGGGACGATCTCGGTGCACACACCTCGTCTGCCAGCACGAAGCTGATCCACGGGGGGCTGCGCTATCTGGAACAGTATGACTTCCGCCTCGTGCGCCATTCGCTGCGCGAGCGTGAAGTGCTTTTGCGCAACGCGCCGCACATCGTCTGGCCGCTGCGTTTCGTGCTTCCGCACCATGCGGGACTGCGCCCCTGGTGGATGATCCGGATGGGCCTTTTCCTCTACGACCATCTCGGCGGACGCGTGCTGCTGCCGCCCTGCGCCGGTATCGACCTCCGCCAACATGTGAGCGGGCGGGCCTTGCAGGGCCGCTACCGCCGGGCTTTCGAATATTCGGACTGCTGGGTGCAGGACTCACGGCTGGTGGTGCTCAACGCCCGCGACGCCGAGGCCCGGGGCGCGGAAATCCGCACGCGCACGGAATGCGTTTCCCTTACTCCCGGCGATGCCGGCTGGGAGGCCCTCCTGGTCGATCGGCTGTCCGGCGAACGGTTTGCGGTCGGGGCGCGGAGCGTCGCCAATGCAACCGGCCCCTGGGTCGGCCGCACCCGGTCGCTCGGCGGCGATGCCGGCGCGAAGCACGAAGTGCGGCTCGTCAAGGGCAGCCATATCGTGGTGCGCAAGCTGTTCGACCATGCTCACCCCTACATCTTCCAGGGCGGAGACGGGCGCGTGTTGTTCGCGATCCCCTTCGAAGAGGACTACACGCTCCTCGGCACGACCGACGTGGAGTTCGAGGGCGAGCCGGAGCGGGTCGGGATTGCGCCTCGGGAAATCGACTATATCTGCGCGGCCGCCAATCTCTATTTCAAGATTCCCGTCACTCCGGACGATGTTGTGTGGACCTATTCCGGCATCCGGCCGCTGTTCGATGACCGGACGGAAAAGGCGAGCAAGGTCACCCGCGACTATGTGCTGGCGCTGGACAGCGGGCCGGCCCCGATGCTCTCCGTGTATGGCGGCAAGATCACCACGTTCCGCAGGCTCGCGGAACAGGCAGTGGACATGCTGTCCCGGCCTCTCGGAATAAGCGGGGCGGGCTGGACCCGCGAGGCGCCGCTCCCCGGCGGAGACATTCCCGATGCGGACATCGCGGCGTTCGCGGCGCAATGCGCGGCGCGCCATTCGTGGCTGCCCGAACGGCTTCTCCGGCATTTCATGCGCCACTACGGCTCCGAGACGGACACCCTGCTTGCCGGCTGCGGGAGCGTCGAGGACCTGGGCGAGCATTTCGGCGCCGGGCTCTACGCGGCGGAGGTCGATTATCTGGTGGGTTGCGAATGGGCCCGGACTACCGAGGACATATTGTGGCGGCGCACCCGCAAGGGTCTCGGCGTCCCGGCGGACGGCGTGCGGCGCCTTGAGGCATATCTTCAGGCAGGCCGCGGCGCCTCCTGACGCCAGGGCGCCAGCGCCTCGACGGCGCGGTCCGGATAGTCGGTGATGATGCCGTCCACGCCGAGCCGGGCCATCGCTTCCATGTCGCGAACCTCGTTCACCGTCCAGACGACAACCCTGAGGCCCAGGCTCCGGGCCTCGGCAAGCGCCTCGGCCGTGAGTTCGGAATAGTAGGGCGACCACACCGGTGCGCCGAACGCATGCACCATCCTTGGCACCGAGCCGCCATGCTCGTGGATATTCAGGCCGGCAGTCCAGGGAGAAGGTCCGGGTCGATCGCGCAGAATGTTGTCACGCCAGCTTTGTTCGGCCGTAAGGCAGCCCACGGCGACCTCCGGCGCGAGCCTGCGAATTTCACGGAGCACGCGCCAGTCGAACGCCCGGATGCTTGCCCGGGAAACCATCCCCATCGCTCGCAGCGCCGATGCCACCGCGTCTGCGAACGCCTCCGGTTCGGCCGTTTCCTCCGGCGCCAGCGGCGACAACTTGATTTCGATGCTGAACCGGACGGCGCCGGCCGCCGGCCGCCGTCCCAGCGCCAGGACCTCCGCCAGCGTGGGGATGCGCGCCCCGTCGCGCGGTTCCTGCTCGGGAAATTTCGCGGTTGTCGGTCCACCGGGCCTGGCCCTGCCGACATCGAAGCCCGACAGCGCAGCCATGCCCAGGTCCCGAATCCGGGGCCCCGGCGGCGCGAGCCATGCTCCCCCGGCGTCGCGCGTGTGGTCCGGGTCGAGCGCCGCATCGTGATGGATGACGGGGATGCCGTCCCGGGACATGCCGACATCGAACTCGAGCGCATCGACGCCGAGCGCGATCGCGCGTTCGAAGGCCGGAATCGTGTTTTCCGGCAGCAATCCGCGCGCGCCGCGATGCCCTTCTATTTCCAGCATCCGCGCGTTCAACCGAGGCGCCTGCCGTCGTCGGGATCGAAGAAGTGGACATGTTTCGCCGCGACGGTCAGGGAAAGCGTTTCGCCGGCCGCGACTTGCCGGGCGCCGTCCACACGCACCGTAACGAGCGCGCCGGAGCCACCGCCGGTCAGCTGTCCGTGGACCAGGCTGTCCGCGCCAAGCGCCTCGACGAGTTCGACGGCGATTTCCAGCACCGCTTCCTCGCGGGACACGGGCTCCAGATGCTCCGGCCGGACGCCGACGGTAACCCCGCCCCGCCCGACGGAGGTCGGCGGCGTAACGGACAGCGTCCGGCCCGACCCGTCGAGGTCCACGCCGCGCCTGTCTCCGGCCACGGTCCCCGGCAGGAAGTTCATCGCGGGCGATCCGATGAAGCCTGCCACGAACAGACTGGCGGGCGCGTCGTATATTTCCAGCGGCGTGCCGATCTGTTCCGCCACTCCGGCATTCATCACGATCAGCCGGTCGGCGAGCGTCATCGCCTCGACCTGGTCGTGGGTCACATAGAGGCTGGTGGTTCCGAGGGCGCGTTGCAGCCGCTTGATCTCCAGGCGCATCTGCACGCGCAGCTTGGCGTCGAGGTTCGAAAGCGGTTCGTCGAAGAGAAAGGCCTCGGGCTCGCGCACGATGGCGCGGCCCATCGCTACCCGTTGGCGTTGCCCGCCGGAAAGCTGTGCGGGACGGCGGTCGAGCAGGCCTTCCAGCTGGAGGGTTCCGGCGGCTTCGGCAACCCGGCGCGCGATCTCGTCCCTCGGCGTGCGCCGGTTGCGCAGGCCGTAGGCCATGTTGTCGAACACGCTCATATGGGGATAGAGCGCATAGTTCTGGAACACCATCGCGATATTCCGGTCCGCGGGCTCCAGCTCGTTGACCCGCCGTTCGCCGATCCGGATCTCCCCCTCGGTCACCGTTTCGAGCCCGGCGACCATGCGCAGCAATGTGGACTTGCCGCAGCCCGAAGGGCCGACGATAACGACGAACTCTCCGTCGGAGACGGTCGTGTCTATCCCGTGGATCGCGCGCACGCCGTTTGGGTAGGTCTTTCGCACGCCGACGAATTCCAGTCCGGCCATGCCGTCAACTCCCTCCAACAGCCCGACGAATGCGCGCCGTCATTTCTCCTGCTCGATCAGCCCCTTCACGAACAGGCGCTGCATGAAGACCACGACCAGCACGGGCGGCAGCATCGCCAGCATCGCGGTCGCCATGATCTGGTGCCATGCAGGCTCGGCGTCCTCGGCCTGCAGCATCCGCTGAATGCCCATGACAATGGTGTAGAAGCCCTCGTCGGTGGTGACCAGGAGCGGCCACAGATACTGGTTCCAGCCGTAGATGAAGAGAATCACGAAGAGCGCCGCGATATTGGTCCGGGAGAGGGGCAGCAGGATGTCGCGGAAGAACTTGAGCGGCCCCGCCCCGTCGATGCGCGCCGCCTCGGCGAGCTCCTCGGGCACGGTCAGGAAGAACTGCCGGAACAGGAATGTCGCCGTCGCGCTCGCGATCAGCGGCACCGACAGGCCCCAGTAGCTGTTCAGCATGTCGAGGCTGGCCACCACGCCGAAGGTCGGCAGGATGCGCACCTCGACCGGCAGCATGAGGGTGATGAAGATGAGCCAGAAGCACGTCTTGCGCAGCGGAAAGCGGAAATAGACGATCGCGTAGGCGGCGATGATCGAGATCGCGATCTTGCCCACCGCGATCATCAGCGCCATGACGAGCGAGTTCCAGAGCATCATGCCGACAGGGGCGCTGCCCGCGGCCTTCACGCCGGAGCCGAGCACGGTCGCGTAGATTTCGAGCAGGTAGCCGCCCGGCAAGAGCGGCGTCCGGCCCGAGAGCATGGAATCCGCCGGATGCGTCGAGGCGACGAAGGCGATCCAGATCGGAAGCGCGGTGACCAGCACGCCGAGACACAGCACGACATGAGACAGGACCGTGAGCCAGGGGCGGTTTTCGACCATGATCGCCCGCCCCGTCAGTAGGCCACTTTCCGCTCGATATAGCGGAACTGGAACACGGTAAGCGTGATGACGACGGCCATGAGCACGACCGACTGCGCGGCCGAACCGCCGAGATCGAGCCCGATGAAGCCGTCGTTGAACACCTTGTAGACGAGGATCGTGGTGGACTGCGCCGGGCCGCCGCTCGTGGTCGCATGCACGATCCCGAACGTGTCGAAGAACGCATAGACGGTATTGACCACCAGCAGGAAGAAAGCGGTCGGCGAGAGCAGGGGGAATACGATCGTCCAAAAGCGCTTGAAGGGGCGGGCGCCATCGATCGCGGCGGCCTCGACGAGCGAGCGCGGAATGGCCTGCAGCCCCGCCAGGAAGAAGAGGAAATTGTAGCTGACCTGTTTCCACGAGGCCGCCAGGATGACGAGCATCATGGCGTCGGTGCCGTCCAGATAGTGGTTCCAGTCGTAACCGATGGACTTGAGCAGATAGGCGAGAACCCCGATGGACGGATTGAACATGAAGAACCAGAGCACGCCCGCTACCGCAGGCGCGACGGCGTAGGGCCAGACGATCAGCGTCCGATAGGCCGTCGCGCCCTTCAGGACCCGGTCCGCCATGACCGCAAGAAAGAGCGCGGCGCCGAGCGACAGCCCTGCCGTTGCCGCCGAGAAGACGACCGTGCGGGCGAAGCTGTCCAGATAGTGGGGGTCGGAGAAGAGGGCGGTGAAGTTGTCGAGCCAGACGAATTCGCTCCGGAGGCCGAAGGCGTCTTCGAGCAGGACCGACTGGTAAAGCGCCTGGCTCGCCGGCCAGATGAAGAAAACCAGCGTGATAATGATCTGCGGGGCCACCAGGAGGATCGGCAGGCCCAGCTTGGTGAATACGACCCGTTTTTCCATGGTTCGGCCGTGCAGGGCAGAGCGTCCGGCGGCTTCGCGACCCTATCCGTGAAGCCGCCGGACAACGCCCGGGAGCCGGCTACCCTCCGGTCGCCGCCTCGAATTTGCGCAGCAGCGCATTGCCCCGCGAAACAGCGTCATCGAGCCCTTCCTGCGCAGACTTCGTGCCGCCCCAGATCGACTCCATCTCCTCGTTGATGATGTCGCGGATCTGGACGAAATTGCCGAACCTGAGGCCCTTGGAATTCTCGGTCGGGGCCTTGTCCGTCATCTGCCTGATCGCGACGTCGGTGCCCGGGTTCTTCTCGTAGAAGCCTTGCGACGCGCTCAGCTCGTAGGCGGCCGTGGTGATCGGCAGGTAGCCTGTGAACTGGTGCCAGTCGGCCTGCACCTCAGCCGAGGAGAGGTAGGAGAAGAACCTTGCCGCGGCCTTGTAGTCGCCCGCGTCGTGGCCCTGCAGCACCCACAGGGTCGCGCCGCCGATAATGGTGTTCTGCGGGGCGCCTTCGATATCCGGCCAGTAGGGCAGCGAGGAGACGCCGAACTCGAAATCCTTGGAGTTGGCCTTCACCCCGGCATAGGCCGCGGACGAGTTCATGTACATCACGCATTCCTGCCCGTAGAACTTCGGCGCGCTTTCCGAACGCCGGCCGCCATAGTCGAAGACCTTCGACTTCTGCCACTCGGCAAGCTGGCCGATATGCTTGGCATGCGCCGGGCTGTTGAAGACGAACTCGGTGTCGGTGCCCGCGAAACCGTTGGCCTTCGTGCCGATCGACAGGTTGTGCCAGGCGGAGAAATTCTCGATCTGCACCCAGGATTGCCAGCCCGTCGTGAAGCCGCAGGGATAACCGGCGGCCTGCGCCTTCTTGGCGGCGGCTTCCACCTCTGGCCAAGTCTTCGGCGCCCCGGAGACCCCGGCTTTCTCGAATGCGGTCTTGTTGTAGTAGAGAACCGGCGTCGAGCTGTTGAACGGCATGGAAAGCATGTTGCCGTCAGTGTCGGTGTAGTAGCCGGTGACCGAGGCCAGATAGTCCTTCGGGTCGAACGCCTCGCCGGCATCCGCCATCATCTGGTACACTGGATAGATCGCGCCTTTCGCCGCCATCATGCTGGCCGTGCCGACTTCGAACACCTGCACGATATGCGGCTGCTGCTTCGCGCGGAACGCGGCGATGGCGGCCGTCATGGTCTCGGTGTAGTTGCCCTTGTAAACGGGCGTCACCTTGTAGTCGGACTGGGATGCGTTGAATCCCTCGGCGATTTCGACAACCTTCTCGCCGAGCTTTCCGCCCATGGCGTGCCACCACTGGATTTCGGTAGTCGCAAGCGCGGAGCCGGTATAGGCGAAGGCCATCGTTGCGCCGAACGCGGCCAACAGGAACTTGTGCTTCATCGGGGACCTCCAAGAAGAATGCACGGCGCGGCAGCGCCGAGGCAGTGCGGACAGCCTATCGGACTTGAGGTTGCTGCGGTAGAGGCAACCCCGATTGCACCGGCCTGCGGAGGTCCTTCGCCTCATGGGGCCTTACGTTATTGTTTTACCGGTCCCGCCTCCCTGGCTGGCGCTCCCCGGTCCGCACGATGCAGTCGGCCTCGACAAAAAATCCGCCAAGCGATTGATTTGAATGGTGGGCGCGGCTGGGTTTGAACCAGCGACCCCTGCCGTGTGAAGACAGTGCTCTCCCGCTGAGCTACGCGCCC
>JAPOZD010000435.1 GCA_026706245.1 Alphaproteobacteria bacterium | reverse complement strand
CTTGACGATGCGCGCCGCCTCATGCAGATCGGCAGCATGTGCAATTGCAGCATGGTTCCGAGCGGCGGCTCCTCGTCGCACGAGACGTCGGTGTGCCAGTCGTTGCCGTTCGCGATCTTCGAGTCCTTGTGGGTGTGGATCACGAAGATTTCCGGGCGGCCTTCCAGATGCGGCGCGGCCGGGTGCAGGTGGAGGCCGCCGAAACGCCGGGCGAAGGCGACCTGCTGGTCGGGCGTGAGCGCCTCCTGCTCCTTGAAGAACACCACCTGGTGGCGGAGGAACGCGGACCGCACTTCCTCGAACAACTCGTCCGGCAGCGGCTTGCGAAGGTCCACGCCGCGAATCTCGGCTCCGACGGTCGGCGTGAGCGTCCTTACGTCTATATGCCGATAGGCCATATCGAGTTCCTCCCCCTCGGCCGCTCAGTCCAGCACTTGCGCGACATCGACGACCCGGCGCGTGCGGGTGACGCGGTCCTGCCAGACCCGGTCGAATTCCGCGATCAGTTCCCCGATCTCCTTCGAGCCTGTGGCCTTCTCCGCGGCTGCGAGATCGGCGAACCGGTAGAAGGCGACATGCGCGCCGTCATCGCCCCAGCCGCGAAACGCCTTTTCCACGTTGAACGCCGCCTTTGCATCCGGCAGGTGCTCCTCGGCGTACCAGCGGTCGAAGGCGTCCCGGTCGCTCTCGGGCACCTCGGCACGCACGATCAGATAGGCGGTCATCGGCATGTCCCATCGGATGGAAGCCAGCGGAAAGTCTGCGCCACGGCTTGCGTGCTGGCAAGGGCGGCGCGAGAGGCGCAGGGCAGGCTACTATGCCTGGATGCTTGAAGATCGCGACACCGCCTATGGCCGGGTGCCCCTGCCACCCGGCATTCGCTCGCGCATGGCGGCGAACGGCAACGGGCTCGACATGCACTTCCTAGAGGCCGGCTTCGAGGAGCCCGGACGGCCCTGTGCCCTGCTGCTGCACGGCTTCCCGGAGCTCGCCTATAGCTGGCGGCGCATCATGCCGGCGCTGGCGGAGGCGGGCTACCATGTCGTTGCGCCGGACCAGCGTGGCTACGGGCGCACGACCGGCTGGGACGCGGACTATGACGGCGACCTCGCTCCCTATCGGCTCTTCAACCTCGTGCGCGATGTCATGGGCCTGCTGGACGCAATCGGCCACCGGGAAGTCGCGCTGCTGGCCGGGCATGACTACGGCGCGTCGGTCGCGGCCTGGGCGGCGCTGATCCGGCCCGACATCTTCCGCAGGCTGGCGCTGATGAGCGCGCCGTTTCCGGGCCCGCCGGACATTTCGCCGCAACCGCCGCCGGCCGGGTCCATCCATGACGACCTGGCGGCGCTGGACCGGCCGCGCAAGCACTATCACCGGTACTACTCGACCCGGCCGGCGAATGCCGACATGCAGGACTGCCCGCAGGGAGTCCACGCTTTCCTCAGGGCCTATTTCCACCACAAGAGCGCGGACTGGGCGGGAAACCGCCCCTTCCGGCTGGCGGGCTGGACCGCAGGCGAACTGGCCCGGATGCCGACCTACTACATCATGGACCTCGACCGGACGATGGCGGGGACGGTGGCCGCGGAAATGCCGGATGCGGAGGAGATCGCCGCCTGCCGCTGGCTGCGCGATGCGGAACTCGCGGTCTATGCGCGGGAATATGAGCGCACGGGATTCCAGGGCGGGCTGCAGTGGTACCGCTGCCGGACGAGCGGATTGTTCGACCGCGAACACGAGCTCTTCTCCGGGCGCCGTTTCGAGGTTCCGGCCTGCTTCATTTCAGGTGCGGCCGACTGGGGCGTTTACCAGAGCCCCGGGGCGCTTGAGGCGATGGAAGAACGCGCGGCCCGCTGGGCGGGGACCTGGCTGATCGAGGGGGCGGGACATTGGGTCCAGCAGGAGCGGCCGGAGGCCGTGTCGGCGCGGCTTACGACCTTTGCAGCAGGCTGAGCAGGCCCATGACCGGGATGACATGGCGGGACGCGCGCTGCTAGGTTCGTCCGCACCCCCTCAGAAGGACATGGAGAAAGATGGGCACTTCGACCGGCGCGGAGATCATGGCGCGCGAACTCAAGAAGCACGGCGTCGAATACATGTTCGGCATCGTCGGCTTTCCGGTGCAGCCGATCGCGAAGGCGGCGCAGGAGGTCGGCATAAAATATGTCGGCATGCGAAATGAGCAGGCGGCGTCCTATGCCGCGCAGGCTGCCGGCTACCTGACCGGACGCCCCGGCGCGTGCCTCACGGTCTCCGGACCGGGCGTCATCCACGCGCTCGCCGGCCTCGCCAATGCCGAGCAGAACTGCTGGCCGATGATCCTGATCGGCGGCGCCTCGCCCGTCTATCAGAACGGCATGGGCGCGTTCCAGGAGGAGAACCAGGTTCAGCTCGCCGCGCCTTACTGCAAGTTCGCGCATGCGGTCGAGCATGCCCGGCGCATCCCGTTCTATGTCGAGAAGGCCGTGCGCACCTCGATCTACGGCCGGCCGGGTCCGGTCTATCTCGACATGCCGGACGACATCATCCAGGAGGCAGTCGAGGAAGACGATATCCACGAGGCGGCTCCCGTGGCCGATCCGCCCCGGATGCAGGCGATGGGCGAAGACATCGAGGCGGCGCTGGACGCTCTCGAATCCGCCGAGCGTCCGCTGGTCATCGTCGGCAAGGGCATGGCCTGGTCGCGCGCCGAGGACGAGGTCCGCGCCTTCATCGAGCGCACCCAGGTGCCGTTCCTCGCGTCTCCGCTCGGCAAGGGCGTGATCGACGACAACCATCCGCTGTCGGTGGGCGCGGCGCGCAGCCATGCGCTCCGCGAGGCCGACGTGATCTTCCTGATGGGCGCGCGGCTCAACTGGATCATGCATTTCGGCAAGCCGCCGCGCTTCAACAAGAAGGTGCGCGTCGTCCAGCTCGACATCTCGCCGGAAGCCATCGGCAACAATGTGCCGACGGAGGTGGCGCTTGTCGGGGACGGCAAGGCGATTGTCGGCCAGCTGAACGCGGCGCTCGGGGGCCGGCAGTGGTTCTACCCGGCCGATACCGAGTGGCGCAGCGCGATTGCGGAGAAGGCGGCGGGCAATGCCGAGCAGATCCGCCCGATGCTGGAGGACGATTCCACGCCGACCAACTACTACCGCGCGCTCAAGGACATCGCCGCCTGGGCCGGCAAGGACGCGGTCATCGTCGGCGAGGGCGCCAACACCATGGATATCGGGCGCACCCAGCTCCCCAACGCCTCGCCGCGCCTGCGCCTCGACGCCGGCAGCTACGGCACCATGGGCATCGGCATGGGCTTCGCCGTGGCGGCGGCGGTAGTGCATCCGGACCGCCCAATCATCTCGGTCTCCGGCGATTCCGCCATCGGCTTCTCCGGCATGGAGATCGAGACGGCCTGCCGCTACAAGCTGCCGATCAAGATCGTGGTGCTGAACAATGGCGGTATCGGGCAGGGCATCCCGGAATATCCCGAGGACCCGTTCGACAACCCGGCCGGCGTGCTCATCTACGGCGCGCGCTACGACAAGATGATGGAGGCGTTCGGCGGCTTCGGGGCCTTTATCGAAGACCCGGCCGACCTGCCGGCGGCGCTTGACGCAGCGACGGCCCATGACGGCCCGGCGCTCGTCAATGTGCGCCTGCACCCGCAGGCCGGCCGCAAGCCGCAGCAGTTCGGCTGGCTGACGACCTGAGCCAAACTCCGGCGGCGGCGGGAACCCGCAACCCGGCGCCGCCGGACTCCGCTCCGGTTGCTCTGCGAAATCCTGCTCAAGGAAGGCGCGGAAGAGCGGGCCTATTTGTCGTCGAGGGCATCGAAAATTACGCCGAGAGTGCAAAAGAGGCCGATTGTCACCAGCACGAACAGAGCTACGAGAAGGCTTGGCGAATCTTCCGAATCGGTCAATGCCATCAGGGACGACAGCGCTGCAACGGCCACAATTACCACCGCTACGGCTGTCAAGGATTTATTTCTTTTCGCCCTTCCGGAAAGGCGTCCGAACAGGCCGGTATCCGGCACCGTGTTGGAAATGCCTGTGTCCGGCTTGTCCATCCGTCTCCGCCTTTGCCGCATTTGGGCACGCGGGTTCACAATATCATGAGACATCGGGCAAGTCGCTAAGGGAGGAACCTTGAGCGAATACCAGTATCTCGAGTTCCAGGCGGTTGATCGCCCGCTCGACGAGGCGGACAGGGAGGCGCTCCGGGCCATGTCGTCGCGGGCGCGCATAACGGCCACGGGCTTCACCAATCACTATAATTGGAGCGATTTCGGGGGCGATCCGCGCAAGCTCATGGCGCGCTGGTTCGACCTGCATCTCTATCTCGCCAACTGGGGAACGCGCCAGTTCATGATCCGGCTGCCGAAGCGGCTTATGGACCGCTCCCGGCTCGACTCCCTTCTCCATGACTGCAACTGGGCGGAGATTTTCGAGGCGGGCGATTGCCTGATCCTCGACATTTGCGAGGACGGCGAGCCGGAAGACTATGATGGGGACGACGGCTCCGGCTGGCTCGCCGCCCTGGCGCCGCTCCGGGCAGACCTGCTTTCGGGCGATTTGCGTCTGCTTTACCTCCTGTGGCTGTCGGAAGTGGAATTCGGCGGCCGGAAGGACGGTGAGACCGAGCCCCTGCCGGGCATCGGCCCGCTGACCGGCGCGCTGCGCGCCTTCGCCGAGTTCTTCCGGATCGACTCCGGCCTCGTCGAAGCGGCGGCCGAGGCGCATGGGGGCATTGCGGACGGCGAGCTGCCGGTCGATGCCATAGGAGCCGCTGTCGCCGCCATGTCCGAGGATGAGAAGGCGGAACTGCTTCGCCGCGCCGCCGAAGGCGACCCGCATGTGGGCGCGGAAATCCGGCGCCGCGCCAGAATCGCCGCATCGAGTGAGGACAGCGCCATGCACACGGCCCGCCGGACCGTGTCCGACCTCCGAAGGCGCGCGGCGGCCATTCACGAGGAGAAGGAGGCGGCGGAGGCCGAACGGCGCGAGGCCGAACGCCTGCGGCAAGAGCGGGAAGCGGAAGAGGCGCAGCGCGCGCGGGTCGCCGCTCTCAGGCAGCGGGGCGAGGCGGTGTGGGACGAGATCGAGAGCGAAGCCGACAGGCGCCATGCCAGCGGCTATGACCGGGCCGCGGCGCTGCTTTCCGACCTGAAAGCGCTGGCGGAAGAGGACGACGCGGCGGCGGCCTTCACCGACCGGCTGAACGACATCCGGCTGCGGCATTCCCGCAAGTGGGGGTTCATCAGGAGGCTTGAGGAACTTTGAGGGGTCGGCAGACGCCGCCTCAACTTTAGCCGGGTTCCCGATTTCATTGGTAGCGGGGGAGGGATTTGAACCCCCGACCAAGGGATTATGATTTTGTGCCGAGCGGATATGCAGAGTTTCGATTTCTTTCTAATATGCTGTATTATAAGGATATATTTTCTGTTTACTGCCGAATAAATCCGGCTGTATCTTATTCCCGTGGTGACTGATTGGTGACTGGAAAGGAATGGGCGATGCTTACCGAGCGCATCATCAAGGCGACCGAGCCGGGGCCGAAACCGCGCATCCTTTGGGATACGGAACTCAAAGGTTTCGGCGTGAAGGTGCAGCCGGGCGGCGCAAAGGTGTTCGTCCTGTCCTATCGCGTCACGGGCCGGAAGCGGCAGGCAAGCATCGGGCGAGTGGGCGAACTCGCCTTGAAGGAAGCCCGCAAGCGGGCCGCGCGCGAACTGGCGGCAATCCGCGACGGCGAGGCGGACCCGCTCGACAGGCGACGCGAGGCGCGCGACGCTCCGACCGTTGCGGAAGGCGTCGAAAGGTTTTTCCGCGAATACGCGCCGCGCCGGATTGAAGACGGGCGGATGAAGCCGGCGACCATGGCGACCTATCGCAATCAGTGGGAACGGACCGTCAAGAGCGTTCCTGCCTTCGCGGCGCTGCGCATCGAGGTTGTCACGCGGGCGGACATTGAGCGAGCGATTGCGCCGCGCGCCCGCATCCAGCGCAACCGCGTTCTGGCGTTTCTCAATCGGCTGTTCAACTATTTCGAGGCACTGGAATACCGGCCGCAGCATTCCAACCCTTGCCGCTTTGTCGAGAAGGCGCGAGAGGAAGCCCGTGACCGCATCCTATCGCCTGCCGAAATGGGCGCGCTCGCGTCGGCGCTCGATAGCGAGGCCGAAGCGTGCCCTGCCGCCGTCGCTGCCGTGCGGCTTGCCGCCGTGACCGGCCTTCGCATCGGCGAAGTGATCGCCATGCAATGGCGGCATGTAAACATGGAAACGGGACGGACCCTGTTGCCGGAAACGAAGACCGGGCGGCGCTGGCATGACTTGCCGGACGCGGCGCTTGCCGTGCTAGACGGGTTGCCCCGGATAAACGCTTGGTGCTTCACGACCGGGCGAAACGCGCCGATCACCTACAAGACGGCGCGGGGCGCTTTCGCGCGGGCTTGCAAGGCGGCGGGTATCGACGATTGCCGGCTGCATGACTTGCGCCGGTCCTTTGCGACCAACGCGGCGGCGGCGGGCCTTTCGGCGCTGCAACTGCAACACCTACTCGGCTGGAAGCAAGCGACCATGCCCGCCCGGTATGTGAACCTTGCCGGCGAGGCGACGCGAGAAAGCCGCCGCGCGCTCGGTGCCGAGATTGCGGCCATGATGGAAGCGGGCGGCGGCAAAGTGATCCCGCTCCGCAAGGCAACATGAAGTTACCGAGTCTCACATATCGTTCGGCCCCTAGAAAAAGCCGTTGGCATTCATAAGATTCTCCGCACGACCAAGAACGGAAAGCGATGGAATGTTCGATCCCGACAAGCTCTATACGACCGACGATCCGGCCCTGCGAATGCTGGCACCGGCAAGCACGCTCGCGCAATGGCGCTATGAGAAGCGCGGCCCGGCATACATGAAATATGGAAAGCGCATCATGTATTGCGGCAAGGACTTGAACGCCTTCCTCGCCGCGCATCGCGTCGAGCCTCTCAACGCCGCCTGATCCGGGATAGCAAGCCGCTCCGATGATCGCCCGCGTCGCCTGCCTGGAAGGCTGGCGCGGATGCGATCCTGTCGAAGGGCTGGCGGCCCGGTCTGTTGCGCGCGCCATGCCCGCATCGAGGTGGACCGCCGCAAGGCCCGGCGCGGCTTGGCCCGGATCGGGAAGGCGCTTGCGCCCCGTATCGAGGAAGCCGCAAAGGCCGGCAGCCGCTCGTCCTGGATGCTGAAACCATGAGGGAACTCGCCCGATGAACGACAACCCCGCCGCGCCGGACCGCTTGGCCGCATACCGCGCCGCCCGCGAGGCCGACAACCCCGCCGCGATCCTCGCCACCAGCCGCGCCGCGCTCGCCGCCGTGGAAGGCGACGCGCGGGCGCAAGCTCTGGCGTTCTTGCGGGCTGCCTATGAGGCTCTGCCCAATGATGCGCCGGCGGACGCTATCAAGCGCGCCGAAGCCGACGCATGGCGCAACATGGGCCGGGAAGCCCGCGCCGCGATCCTCGCCAGTGCGGACCCGCCCGCCCTGCCGGAGCCGGCGCAACCGCTCGCCGCCTGGCGCGATGCGCCGGAGCCGCCCGCCGTTGTCTGGCGGCATGACGACGGGCCGGGCGCGAACCGCTGGCCGCTGGCGTCCGTTGGCGAGCCGGCGATCCTGTCCGGCGCTGGCGGCACCGGCAAGAGCTATGCGGCGCTCGCGCTGGCCCTGTCCGCCGTGCAAGCCGGCGAAGGAAGCGAAGGCAACGCCCTGGGCTTCGGCGTTCGCGGCGGGCCGGTCCTGCTTGCCGCCTATGAGGACAGCGGGCCGCGCCTGGCCGGGCGCGGCGCCCGCATCGCCGGCGGCAGAGACAATGTGCCTTGGAACGCGCTGCATGTCCTGCCCAACCCCGGCCCGCTGTTCGTGACCGGCGGGCCGCGCCGTCCGGGCGAGGTATCGCCGGCCCCGCAATGGGACACGCTATGGCGAACCGCCGAAGCGATCCGCCCGTCGCTGATTGTCCTGGACCCGGCGGCGGAACTTATCGAGGGAGCCGACGCCAACCAGCCCGGCCCCGTCCGCGCGTTCATGCGGGCGCTGGCGGCGGCTTCGGAGCGACACAACGCCGGCGTCCTGATTGTCGCGCATGACACCAAGGGAAACCGGGCAACGGTCCGTCATGGCGGCGCACCGGGAGACGGGGCCGTTGCCGGCAGTGCGTCATGGACGGACCGGGCGCGCGGCGTCGCCTTCATGGGGCCGGACCCGCTCGCCCTGGCCGGACGGCAAATCGAGATCATCAAGGCCAATCATGGCCGCGACGGATGGGGCATGAAGCTGGCCGCGCGGGCAAACCGCTTCGACGGCTTCGCGGGCTGGCAATTGACCGAAGCCCTGGACGCCGGCGCAGTATCCTGGGAACCGATGGAGAAGCCCAAGAACGGCAAGCGCCAAGCGGCGGGCAACGGAAGCAAGGAAGACGGGGGAGGGATCGTATGAGCGAACTGCAACAAGCCGTCCTGAACGCCCGGACCGCGCCGGACATACTGGCGAGTCTGGCCCGGCTGAGATGGGCCGTGGAGAAGGACGGCGCGGCCTGCCCGGAGGACCACATTCCGACAGTGGAGGCGCTCGCGCAAGACCCGCCGGAATGGCCGGCCCCCGATCCTGCCCCGGACCCCCTGGAGGCGGCGTTGGCATTGTCGCGGGGATGGACCGATGACTTTCCGCTCCCGCGCCCCCGCCAAGCGCGGCGAGGCCAAGAACAGGCGCTCCCCGCCAGCGAAACGACCGAGGCATATAGCCCGGCGCTTTCCCCGGATGACGCCCCGATCCTAGAAATCCCGGATGACATTCCGATCCCTCCCGCGCCCGTTTCGCTGAAATGGGCCGCTTTGCGGGCCGCCGCATTGGCCATGCCCCCGGAGGAACGGACCGATCCCGAAGGCATGGTGCTGATCTTCAAGCTCTATATCGAGCGGCTTCATGCGGATTGGCTTCCCCCCACCGATCCCAACATGCCGGACCCTGGCCCGCGCCTGAATCCGTTCGCGCCCATTGTCCGCGCATGGCTGGCGAGGCCGACCAACGGCGCAACCGACGGAAAGGCAAACGCTATCATCCCGGCAGGCTTCGCAATCGTCCGCGACTTACGAAGCGAACAAGGGACGCTGTTTGGCGAACTTCCTACCATGAGCGGCTCCGGGCTTGCCGTCGTACGGGAACTCGACCTTTTCGGGAGCCTGCCCGGCTTCGAGCCGGCACAATCCGCTATAGTGCCGAGCCTGCCTTTGGTGTTGTTCGACGCGACGGGCGAAGTGAGCGCCGCGCGCGGACGGGGTGCCCCACTGCCGTTGCGGGTATGGGTTGAGTGTGTGCTGTGGGGGAAGCTTGGCGAGCGTTCGGTTCCTCGCCGCCTAGTTTGCACACTTCGGGAATTCATTGCCGCTGTATGGCCGAACCGCACATTCCGTCCAAGCAGGGATGGCGAGAAACTGTTGCAGGCGCTCCATCGCGTTCATAACGCCCGCGTACCATGGACAGACCCAAAGACAGAGCGGCCGGCAGGCTATTGGGCCGCCGCAACGGTTACGAACATGCCTGAGCTCAACGACATGAATTCCTCGATTGTCTTCGAGGTAAGCTTGCCGCCCGGCTCCGAAGCCGGACCAATGATCCACCGCCCGACACTCCGCAAATACGGCGTCATATCGGCTCCCGCTTACCGTTCCTCGCTGGGGCTGGCCTATCTTTGGAACCGCCATTTGACGCACAACGGAAAGCGGCTTCCGCCTACCGTTCCGACTGTCCAACGCAACACTTGCGGCGTCATCGTAGATGCTCAGGGACAGCCATTGATCGGCAAGGGCGGCCAAGCCGTCACGCATTGGGGCGATAAGCGCGCCGTGCGCACCGGAGATTATGAACGCAACCCGGAGCTTGAGCGCCTGCCTTGGCTACAGCCGGAGGACCTGCTTGCACTGGCATTCCCGGAGGCGAACTTATCCACCAAGCAGGCGCGATCCGATGCGTTGCGACGGACGCGCGAAGCCCTGTGCATGATGGCGAACAACAAAGACCTAGTGATCGTCAAGAATGGCCGGCGCTGGCGATTGGAGCCGCCGGATTGGTGGGGCGCTCCGGGAGGGAACACGACGCGAAAGCGCCTGACGCGCTGACCGTGCAACTGCTTGACCGGGACCGTGCAACTGCTTGACCGGGACCGTGCAACTGCTTGACCGGACCACCTAAAGCCCTTTGTAATCACGCAATTTTTTCAAGCCCCCTAGGAAACCCTAGGACTCCCTAGGGAGGGATAGGGAGACGGATCGCCCCTCCGCTGAACTCCGGGGCCGATCCGCCGGGGAAGAAAAAGCCGCGCCGCCGGTGATCGAGGCGGCAAGGATCGCGGCTTCCCGCCCACGTCCTGCCGAGGCGCTATGCTGGCGGCGAGCGTCGGACTAGACGGCCCGCCTTGCGGTAGCCCCGGCGCGGTAGGGCAGGAGGCCGGAAGCCAACACCGCCCGCCCCCGGACAAGCCGCCGCCCGGCCAGCCCCGCCGTCGCTCGCTTCCTCGCCCCTGCCGTCCTGGAAGCCCTGGGAAGCGCCGTAGAACGCCGCAAGGCCGTTTCCGGGGTCCAACCCCTGCCGGACCCCATATCGCGCCTGACGGGCCGTTTCCGGCCTTTCCTGCCGCCTTCCCGTGCGGACCGGGCCGCTGAATGCCGCCGTAATCGAACAGGGAGCGGCCAGGAAGGCCATGACGGCCCCGGAGGGTATCAGGCCCCGGAAATGGCCGTCCCATGCCTCAGCGGCGATTTAGGCGATTGCCGATCCTGCCGCCGGCGAGGCGGACAGCCCGGCCCACCGTATCGAGCGCCTGCCGGTTGCTCGCGCTTCGGCCAGTTACGATCCCGGCGTTTTCGGCGTCAAACCCCCGCATTGGCCCCAATGCGCGGGGTTGCCGCCAGCCCGCCGTGACTCCCCGCTCGCCGTGGGGTAGTCTTCGCCTCGCAAAGTCTTTTCGGGTTTCCCGCTTGGTCGGGTCGCCCGCTGAATAGAACAGCCCTTTGACCCGGCGCGGGGTAGCTCCCCAAGCCTGGCGAATAGGCGGGGAACCTTCCTGTTTCCGGAAAGGCTTTGCAACGGCCCGACGCCAGCCGGCGCGGGCTACGCAACCGACCGGAGGGACCATGCCCTATCGTTTCGCCTTCGCCGCCGCCGCTGTTCTTTTCCTTGCCGCTTGCAACATAGCCGGGAAGCAATTGTCCGTTGCCGAATACAATTCGCATATGCAGGTAAAGTTTGAAAAGCTCCATCCCCGATACAAGCCCGGCGGCGGGGATGTCCGCGTTATTGGTAAGTCCACGGAACGGGAACGGCGGTTGGTAAAGGGAGCGGTTGCCCGACTCAACAAGGCATTGCCATCTTGCGCGCAAATGACTTTGAAGCCGCCGATAGAGAACTTGCGGCTAAAGGATTATGTTGGATCTGATGGCAACTTTGACAGGGATATTCCGCGCCAAAAGGGTATCCCCAATACTATTCACATAGAGTTTTTGTCTAGAGGTTACAGAGGCGGACATGAACAAGATAAATCTGCCGCAACAGCATTTATGGGAGGGTATATTCAAATCAAAAGAAACGATGCTTCTTGGAGCAAACATTCAGACAGCAGAAAATTGGAAGGGATGATAGTCCATGAATTGATCCATTCCATGGGCTTGTGGGGCCATGTGCCGACC
>JAPOZD010000283.1 GCA_026706245.1 Alphaproteobacteria bacterium | reverse complement strand
CTCGACCTGCCGGAGGAAGCGACGCGCGAGGACGTGCTCGAGGCCGGCGCCGACGAGTTCGCCCGCCGCGATGCGGACTTCTACGCCACGCAGGGGAGGCTGCCGCTATGAACCGCGAACCGCTCATGCCGATGAGGCCGAGGAGGGCGGCATGACGACCACAGTTCGCTATCGCGTCCATAGCCTGGCCGCCGGCGGAGAGCTGCTGTCGGGCGAATGGCCTTTCGTCACCGAGCACGAAACCGCCGCCGAAGCGGACATCGAGGAAGCCCGGCGCCTCGCCAGCGGGAATGACCGCAAGGTCTGGCAGTCCGTCTTCGACCCGGCCGCCTACGGCGAACGGCCGCTATGGCAGGAATGTCCGAACGGCACCCCGGGTCTCCGATACCGCTTTCGTTATCGACCCGCTCTCGGCGGCGCGGTCCAGGACTGCTACGCCGGTCCGGCCCGCGAGGATGCGGAACGCATGGTCGGTTGGCTGCACGCATGGGGCGACCGCATCCTGCCGCCGGCGGCGAGCCATGCGGACCCGGCCGCCCCGCGTTGCCGGTTCTGCGGCGCTCCCTTCGGCGTGGATGAGGACGGCGGCGAGGTTCCACGCCAGTCGCCCAGGAAGGTCGGCTACCTTGCCGAGCGCGGCCCGGACGGGGTGATGTTGGCGGAAGTTTGCGGGCGATGCGCCCCGGACTTGGAGAGCTGCGAATGAACCGCCTATTCAATCCGGCACACGGGCGCCAGTCCCCGGCCAACGAGCCCTTGGCGACGAGACCGGCGACCCGGCCTTCCGGCTTTCCCGTCATGATCGAGATCGTTCGCCGCGATCCCGACCCTCTCGCCTACCGCATCGCCACGAAGACGGCGTCCGACGCCGTGCGGATCGTCTCCCGCATGCGCGGGCTCGGGCGCGGGGCGCGGATCTCGGAGGTGGACGCATGAGCGGCCGGCACTCAGGCGAGCGCCAGCTGCACTTGGAACTGCCGAACGGACCGAACCCGCAAGCCGCCGCCAGCCCCGGCCTGCCAGCGGCCGTCGACCCGATGGAGGTCTTCCGGTTCCTGCGCTCCCCCAGCCTCGCCGTATCGGCCGGCCTCCCCGAAATCTCCCACGGCCCGGTCCTGCTGCTCCGTTTCTGGCTTCGCCATAGCCCCACCCAGGACTGGCAGGCTGGAGGCCGGCCCGTCGTCTTCGCGACGATGCGCGAGGCCGCTGCGCAGCTGAACGTCACCGAGCGGACCGCCCGCCGATACGCCAGATGCCTCCGTGACGCCGGCGCCTGGACCCCGGTCAACCGGCCGGGCTCCGGCCCCGCGCAGGGCGTCGACCTCTCCCCCCTCGCCGGGTTCATCGAGAAGCTCCGGACAATCGCCGAGCGCCAGCGCGCGCTCCGCGCCGAACGCGACGAGCTGAAAACGAAATATCACGAGGCCCGGCGCGAGAACTTGGCCCGTATCAACCGGATGCACCGGACCGGTCTTCTGACAGAGTGCGAAGCCAACAAGCTGCATCACCGCCTGGGCGAACGCTTTCGCCTCGAGACGCGGCCGACGCTCAATGCCCTTGCCTGGCATATCGACGAGCTGAAGCAACTCCTCGCGCGCGTCGACTACGTCGAAACCCAGTTCCGGCGCATCCAGGCCGGGCTCCCCATCGACGACAAGGGCTTCGAGGACCTCATCCAGCGTTTCCTCGATCGATATCTTTCAGACCACCTCTCCAGGAAGGAGAACCCCGATGCCTGAACTCTCGAACGCCGCCGACTTCGACGCTCCCCGGATTCTCGCCTTCGTGAGCCAGAAGGGGGGCGCGGGCAAGACGACGCTGGCGCTCAACGTCGCCGCCCATGCCGTCCAGGCCGGCCGGCAAGTCACCGTGCTCGACTGCGACCCGAACTGCTCGGCCGTCGTCTGGGCCGACCTTCGCTCAGGGGCCGCGCCCGAGGTCCGCTACTGCCCCTATATCCGCCTCGACCGGGAGATCGACCGCGCCCGCGCCAGGGGCTCGGACCTCATCCTGGTCGACACGCCGATGGGCGCTGACGGAGGCCCTGTCGCCGGCGCGCGCCATGCGGACCTTGTGGTGGTCCCCTGCCGGCAGTCGCTGTTCGACCTGGCCGCCATCCGCGCGAGCCTCGATGTGGCCGCGCTCGCCGGCACGCCCGCCGTCGCGGTGCTGAACGCCGTGCCGACCCGGGCGGCACACTGGGAGAGCGAGGCGCGGGACCTGCTCGCCCGGCAAGGCGTCGAGATGCTGCCGGCTGCCATCCGCAACCGGGTGGCGTTCGTGCGCTCCACCCGGACCGGCCAGGGCGTGGTCGAGTCCGATCCGCGCGGCGCTGCGGCCAACGAGATCCGCGCCGTGGGCGACGCACTGCTCGCCTGGCCGGTCCGGGCGCTGAGGGCGGCCGCATGAGCAGGGCCGGAAAGGGTGCCGGCAGCGCGCTGATCGAGCATCTCGAGGACTGGCGCACCCGCAATCCGGCCGCCGCGGCCGGGGCCTCGCATCTCGATCCTTCGACCGCACGCCAGCGGAGCACCTGGCCCATCGGCCTCGACCAGATCCATGTCGGCCCCCGCCTGCGCGAGGTGGACGAAGCCGTCGTCGAGCGGCTCGCGGAATCGATGGACCGGATCGGCCTCCAGAACCCGATCCAGGTTCGCCACAATTTCGGGATCGACCCCGATACCGGCGAATACGACCGGGGCCTGGAGCGGGGCGGGTTCGCACTCGTCGCCGGCGCCCACCGTATCGAAGCCGCAAGGCGTCTCGGCTGGGGCCGGATCGAGGCGTTCGTGCTCGACGATCCGAGCCCGGACATGCTCGCCCTGGTGGAGGTGGACGAGAACCTGGTCCGCGCCGAGCTCACCCCGCTCGACCGCGGCCGCTTCGTCGCCAGGCGCGAGGAACTGCGCAGGAAGCTGCATCCCAAATCCCGACAAGGTGGAGACCATAAGAGCGCGGAATATCGAGAGAAATCAAAAACCGAAAAATTAGGTTTTTGTTTTTCTCCGCCTTCGTCAATCGAGGAAACGGTAGACCTGACCGGGCTCTCCAAAGGCACTGTCGAGCGCGCGCTACGCATCGGCAAGCACATCCTCCCGGAGCTCCAGGATGCGCTTGAAGATACCCCGATCGCGCACCGAGAGGGCGATCTCTACCGGCTTGCGGGCCTTCCGGAAGCCGAGCAGCGCCGCGCCCTCGAGCGGCTGCGCGAAGCCGACGAGCCGCCCGAGCGCTTGTCCGAGCTGGTGCGGAAGACCGACGCGCCGCCTTCGACCCCGAGGGAGCCGACGCCGGCACAGCGGTTCGGGAAGCTGGAGAGCGCCTGGGCGTACATTCCCCGCCATCACCAGGTCACGGCGCTCCACCGTCTCTGCCTGCTCATCGACGCCCAGCAGCGCTCCGCGCTCGTCGAGGCCCTGCGTACCGGCCTGGGCCCCGGCGCCCTGCCCCGGCACGAGGACACGGACCCGACATGACTGCCGGTACACGCTACATGGCCCCGCCGAAGGACTATTCGCCGTCCGAACTGCTCGATCCTCCGTGGGTCGATTTCGTCGCCTACCCGACCCTCGTCGTCCTGGCGGTAGCGGCCGCCTGTGTCTTCGCCTTCATCCGGATGCGCCGTCGGCGCCGGGCCCGGAGCGGCGCCAATGGCTGACAGGACCGGAATCGAGTGGACCGACGCGACCTGGAACCCCATCACCGGCTGCAGCGTCGTCAGCCCCGGATGCAGGCACTGCTACGCCATGCGGCTTGCCGGAGGCCGGCTGAAGAACCATCCCTCGCGCCGGGGGCTGACCAGACCGACGACCGCCGGGCCGGTATGGAACGGCAAGGTCCGGCTCAACAGCGCGTGGCTGACCGCCCCGCTACGCTGGCGCCGGCCGAGGCGGATTTTCGTCTGCGCCCACGGCGACCTGTTTCACGAGTCCGTCCCGGTGCAATGGATCGACCTCGTCCACGCCGTCACCGTTCTGGCCCCGCAGCATGTCTTCCAAGTGCTGACGAAACGCTCCGAACGGATGATGCAGTACTACCGCGACCCGGACCTCCAGCAGCACCTGAAACTGGCGGTGGAGGACCTGCGGAAGAACTATCCCCGCGATGCCGGCAGGCTCCCTCATATCCATGACGGCCGGACCCACATCGACGATGTCGGCTACGTCCACTTCAACTGGTACGCCATGCCGCGACCGAATATCTGGCTCGGCGTCTCGGTGGAGGATCTCCAGCGGGAGCTGCGCATCGACCGCTTGCGGGCGACGCCGGCCGCCCTGCGCTTCGTTTCGCTCGAGCCCCTGCTGGGGACCGCCTCTCCGCGCGAGGCCGGGTTCGACCTCAGCGGCCTGGACTGGGCGATCGTCGGCGGCGAGAGCGGGCCGGGAGCCCGCCCCATGGACCCCGAAAAGGTTCGGTCGATCCGCGAGAGCTGCCGCAAGGAGGAGGTCGCCTTCTTCTTCAAGCAGTGGGGCGGCCCCCGGCCGAAGAGCGCCGGGCGGCTGCTCGACGGCGTCCTCCACGACGCCATTCCGGAGCGGCAGGAGGGCGGCTCCTGGCTGATCCCGCTCCAGGACGGCGGACCCGGTCCCGCCTTCCGCATCCGGCATTCCGCCTGCGACGACGCCCTCCCGTTCTGGTATCGGGTCCCGGACCCGGCACGGGCCTCTCCCGACGGCCGGGCGCCGCGCCCGCAGGATTTCGCGATGATGTTCGCCTCCCAGGAGGCCGCCATCGAACGGGCGAAGCGCACGGTCCTGGACAAGCGGACGCGCCGCCGTACCGAGATGGACCTCTACAAGGACATCGCCACGAAGCGGTACTATCTCGTCAAGTGCCGCGACAGACTTGAAGGATCGGGAGAGGTTTCGCAGCACGAAGAGGCGCTGTGCGTGGACGGGCGCTGGCGGGACCGCCGTCGTGTCAGACGGCCCAACGGACAGCCCGCCTGAGGCGCGCCGTGGCAAGACGCCGTCATATCGATCGCGACGCCGCGATCAGCCGCGCCCTGGCGGCCGGGCGGAGCGTGCGCGCCATCGCCGCCGATTACGGGCTCGCCGTCTCGACGGTCTACGGCATCACCCGCCGCGAGGGCTGGACGTTTCACAACGGCCCGATGCAGAAACCCGGCTTCTGCGCCCTCGAGGGCTGTTCGCGCTCCCTGCCGCGCCCGCGCAACCGCTTCTGCGGCCATGAGTGTTTCGTGGCCTGGCGCCGATCCCATCTTCCCGTCTGCCCCGGGTGCGGAGGCAGGGTGAAGCGCAGCACGTCCAAGTTCTGCTCGCGCCGCTGCTACCGGCTCTGGCTTCGGGACCGCTGGGCGGAGATCAACGAGGACCGCGACCGGCGCATCCGCATGGAGGCCCGGTCCGGCCGGCCGCTGGCGCGGATTGCCGCCTGCCACGGCGTCAGCCACAGGACAGTGTCGAACGTCGTCAACGGCCCCGGGCCGCAAGCGGCCGCTGTCTGCGCCGCCCCCGGCTGCCCGGCCCCGCTGCCCCGCCGGAAGCTCCGCTTCTGCTGCAAGGCCTGCCGCCGGGCCTGGAACGAGGCGCAAAGGCCGCTCTGCGCGAACGGCTGCGGCGCCCGCGTCAGCCGGCGCACCGCCCGGTTCTGCGGCTCGCGCTGCCACGGCGCCCATGCCGCGCGGCTGGCCCGCGAGCGCAACCTGGCGCGCGACAACTGGATCGATCTTGCCGCCATGCTGGGCGTCCCGCAGGCGGAGATCGCGCGCCGGACCGGCCTGAACAAGGGCTACGTCTCGCAGATCGCCCGCCGCCGGCTGCTGCTGCTTCCCCCGCCGCACCATGCATCCGGCGGACCGGGGGGCCCGGTCCGATGAGACGCTTCGCCGGCAGCTGGGTTCGCGGGCATGCCCTTTCGCGCCTGCATGTCCTGATGGTTCTTTGCGGCATCGGTATCGGCTTCGCCATCCACACAATCCTCTCCTTCGCGGCCCTGCCCTTTCTCGGCGCGCGCGCAGTCTATTGGCTCAGCATCGCCCTGATGATCCTCGCGCTTCCGTTCCTGTTGCTGGCTTGGCGTTCCGTGGAGCGCGGCAGAATCGCCGGGTGGCTGAAGGGCGCCGACAGCGAGCGGAAGGTCGGCCAGGAGATCGAGCGCGCCCTGACCGCGCCCGGCTGCGCGGTCGCCCACTCCGTCACCGAGCTGACCGCCGCCGGCGACATTGACCACCTCGTCGCGACGCCCGCAGGCCTCTGGGTGGTCGAGGTCAAGCACAGGCGCGTGCCCCGGAAGCGGTTCCCCAAGATCCTGGCGGGCATCGCCCGGAAGGTGAAGGAGGCCCGGGCCTGGGCCCCTCCGGACACGCCGGTCCGCGGCTGCCTGGTCCTAGACAATCCCGAAGGCACCAGGAGGCGGCGCTACGAGAAGGCCGGTGAGCCGATCGCCGTTCACACCGCCGGGTCGCTGGCGAAGGCGCTCGCGGCCGAGGCCGCGTCGGGCCCGTCCACGTCGTTCGGCCTGATGGAAGCCGTCTGGCGGTTGGGGAAGGCCGGAGAATGAGCACCTGCGGACATGGCCCCGCCGCCTCGCCGGCCGAAGGCAAGGCAAAGCCTGTGCTCCGAATACGCCAACGAAACGGCGGGCGCTGTTCGCCCGCCCTTCCTTTCCCCTTGTCCCAGGAGGACGACATGCCCCGAGAGAGAATGCCCCCGGTCTTCTTCGCCGATCCGAATTTCACCCTGGATGCCGCCGTCTGCCGCGGCTGCGGCTGCCACGACCTCGACGCCTGCGAGGACGAGGAGGCCGGCATGGCCTGCTGGTGGGTCGAGCCCGACCTCTGTTCGGTCTGCGCGGCCGAGTTCGCCGCGAGGCTCGATCCGGCGATGGCGGGCCTCTATGCGGAAGATGCGGAATGACCTCCGCTTCCCATGGCCGGGGCCAGGCGGGGCGGTCCCGCGCGTGCCGGGTCCTTGCGCTCGCCGTGCTCGCGGCCGGTCTCGCCTGGCCGGCCGGCGCCGGGACGATCTCCGGAGAGGCGCGCGTCATCGACGGCGACACGCTCGCCGTGGCCGGTCGGCGCATCCGCCTTCACGGGATCGACGCCCCCGAAACGCGCCAGACCTGCCTGCGCCATGGCCGCCGCTGGGCCTGCGGGAAGGCCGCGACGAGGGCGATGCGCCGCCTGGTCGGGCGCGACCCGGTCCGCTGCGAGGTCCGCGCCCGCGACCGCTACGGCCGCTCGGTCGCGGCCTGCTTCGCGGCCGGCCGGGACCTGCAGCGCGAGCTGGTCCGCCAGGGCCTGGCGCTGGCCTACCGGCGCTACTCGGTGCGCTACGTCCCGGATGAGGACGCGGCGCGCCGGGAGCGGGCCGGCCTCTGGTCCGGAGAGTTCACCGAGCCCTGGCGCTGGCGCCGCCAGCAGCGCCGCGAGCGCCCGCAATCCGGGAACCCCGCCCCCAAGGCCGGTGCCTGCCTCATCAAGGGGAACATCTCCCGGAACGGGCGCATCTACCATGTGCCGGGCGGGAAGCATTACGACCGGACCCGGATAGACGAGGCCCGGGGCGAGCGCTGGTTCTGCACCGAGGCCGAGGCGCGGGCCGCCGGCTGGCGCCGCGCGCGGCGGTGAGCGCGCCCGTGCCGGCCGTCCCTCGGAAGAAATGCCGCAACCCGTTGCCGCGCCGCGCGTCCGCCGCCAGAGCGTCGCGCCTTTCGGAACCCGAAGGACGGGACATGACACGGGACGGCTCTTCCATCGCGCGCTTCGCGATCTATGCGCGCTATTCTTCCCCCTTGCAGGAGATGACCTCGATCGCGGGCCAGCTCCGTCTCTGCCGCGACCGCGTCGCCACGCTGGGCGGCGTGATCGCGGACGAATACACCGACCCGGAGCTGACCGGCACGGCCATGCAGCTGCGCCCGGGGCTCGGCCAGCTGATCGAGGACGCCCGCGCGCGGCGTTTCGACAGCGTGTGCGTCGAGGACCTCGACCGGCTCGCCCGGAGCCTGGCCGACATGGCCTGGCTCTACCGCGAGCTCCGGTTCCTCGGCATCGGCCTGCACAGTCTGCAGGACGGGCAGGTGGACGCCCTGCATGCCTTCATCAAGGGGTTAATGAGCGAGATGTTCATCGACAATATCGGGCACAAGACCCGCCGGGGCCAGATCGAGGCCGTGCATGACCGCCGCGTCATCGGGCCCAATGTGTACGGCTACAGGATCGCCAATGTCATTTCCGAGGGCGGCAAGCCCGTCCGGGGGCTGCGTGTCATCGTGCCCGCGGAGGCCGAGGTCGTGCGGCGCATCTGCCGGCTCTATCTCGATGGCATGAGCCCCCGACAGATCGTCGTGCTCCTCAACCGGGAAGGCGTTCCCGGCCCCCGCAACCGGCCCTGGACCGACACCGGCATCCGCGGCCGGGAAGGAATGGGCATCCTGCGCAACGAGATCTATTGCGGCCTGCTGATCTACGGGCGCACCCGCAGCCGGCGCCATCCGGGCACCGGCATCCGCCATTTCGAGCGCCGGCCCCGCGAGGAGTGGACCATCGTCGAGGCGCCGGAGCTGCGCATCCTGGACGACGAGACCTGGCAGGCCGTCCAGGACGAGGCGAAGCGCCGCGGCAAGCGCCACCACACCGTGGTGACGCAATACCGCAAGGCCGCCTATCCGCTGACCGCCCGGGTTCGCTGCGGCGCCTGCGGCTCGCGCATGACGATCGCCGGCATGGGCTACTACCGCTGCGTGGCCCGCCAGCGCAATCCGGTGAGCTGCGAGAACAGCCGCGGCATCCGGCTCGATGTCCTGGAAGGCCATGCCGTGCGGCAGCTTTTCGAGTGGATGCTGGCGCCCGGGCGCGACTGGCAGGGCCTGTTCGCCGCCGCCGAGGTCGAAAACGACGCCCGGCGCCAGGCGCTGCGGGAGAAGGCCGCCGAGGCCAGCGCCGGGATCGGCCGCCTCGTCGCCGCGATCGAGAGCGGCCTGCCCTCGACCAGCATCCGCGAGCGCCTGCTCGAACTGGAGCGGGACCGCAACGAGGCGCTCGCGGCGCTGGAGCAACTGCCGGAACCCTCGCCTTCGGCCGCCTTCGGCGTCCAGGCCTTCGTCCGGGACCATGTCGCGCCGCTGCGGCGCGCCGTGACCGGCGACAGGAGAACCGCCCGGCGCGAGGAGGCGCTCTTCGCCATCCGGGACCTGATTGCCGCCATCGACGTGCGCCCGTGCGAAGGCCCCGAAAAGGTCACGGTCGAGACGGTCCCGGACATTCCGGCGATCCTCGACCTGATCGCCCGTCACGCCGCCGCCGAACCGGCCGCCGGGCGGCGCATGGCGTCGTGAGTCGAGGCGAGCCGCGCGCCCGTTGCCGGCCGACCCGGCCGGCCCCCGTCACGACAATCGCCTGGAGGAACGCACCCGTGTCCAACGTCTACGACTTCGAGGCCTACTACTGGGAACGGCACAATCTGGAGGCCATCTGGGAGGCCCGGAGCGGCCCCGAGGGCGTCGACATCTTCGTCGAGCCGGGGTTCGAGATGCCGCCCGACGCCCTCCCCCTGCCTCAGCCGAAGCCGCGTGTCCATGACCTGCGCATGCTGGCCGAACTCACGAGCAAGCTCGGATGGGAGTCGGGTTTCCGGCTGCCGATCGACGAGACGGCGCTCGAGGCCGCCTTCCATTTCGCGAAGGAGCAGGCCGGGCATATGAACGTCCCGGTCGAGGCCGCCTTCGAGATCGCGGCCTGGGCGGTGCTCAACTACGAGCGCGCGCGCCGCGACCCGCCGCGCCTCGCGGACCCGCCCTTCTGAAGGGCATGCAACCCCCTGCCGGCACCGGAGGGGCCGGAAGGTGCCCCGGGCCGGCCGGGAAGAGGGAGGCGGGGCCATGCCTGCCGATCCGGCGCCGACCCACAGCCTGAAGGAGCTGAACGCCCTGCTGGCGGCCGATATCGAGGCCGTCTGCCGGCACTACCTGCCGAACGGCCGGCGCAACGGCAATACCTGGCAGGTGGGCAGCATCGCGGGTGAGGAGGGCGCGTCGCTGCGCATCGCGCTCGCCGGGCGCTGGCGCGGATACTGGCGGGACTGGGCCAACCCGAAGGACCGGGGCAGCCCCCTCGACCTGATCCGCGCCGTGCGCGACTACCGCACCATCGGAGAGGCGGCCGGAGAGGCGCGGCGCTTCCTGGCGCTCCCGGAATATGAGCGGCCCCGCTGCGCCCCCCGGCGCCAGGGCGAAGCGCATGGGGCCCAGAAGGGCCTGGAACGGGTGCTGGCGGGCGCCGCGCCGGTCGGGCCCGGCGACCCGGCCGGGCGCTATCTCGTCTCCCGGGGCCTTGCCATAGACGACGCCCGCGCCGCCGGTCTGCGTTTCCGGCCCGATGCCTGGGTCCAGGTCGATGGCGAGAAATGCGAGCTGCCGGCCCTGCTCGCGCCGATCCGCGCGCTCGACGGGACGCTGGAGGGCCTGCAGCGCATCTTCCTCGACGCGCAAGGCAGCAAGGCCCCGATCCCCGACCCGAAGCGCACCAGCGGCCGGCTCTTCACCGGCGCCGTGCGCTGGCCCGCGCCCGGGGCGACCCGCATGGTGCTGACCGAGGGCATCGAGGACGCGCTCTCCGTCCTCCGAGCTCTTGGCGCCGGCGAGCGCCGGGATATCGCCGTCGCGGCCGCGATCTCCGCCGGGCGCGTCCACCGCGTGGGCCTGTCCCCGGATATCCGGCGCGTGACGCTCGTCCAGGACCGCGACATGGCGGGTGAGCAGGCCTGGGTCGCGCTCTGCCGCGAGCATGCCGGCTCCGCCCTGCTGCTCGACCGAATCGTCCCCCGCGCCAGGGACGCCAATGACGAGCTGCTGGCGCTTGGCCCCGCCGGGTTCCGGGCCCGGCTCATCGCCCAGGGGCTGACCGGCTGATGCGGGGCCCCCGGTACGTGCTGCGCATGCCGCCGGACTTCAGCAAATGAATGCAATTTCCGGCCGTCGCCTATGCCGCGGGCGCCGCCGTTCCCGTCCGGCCGCTGGAAAGGTGGGGAAGGGGTCGGTCGGGTATCGATGCGGGGCGCGGCTTGCCTTCGGCCCGGTTCGATCCCATACTCCCGACAGACAGGAGACGAGGCTGATGACCTCTCCCGAAACCCCTCCCCCGGAGCCAACGCCGCCGCGCGGCATTTTCGTCACCGGCGACGGCAGCTGGAAAGCGACCCTGCCCACCATCACGGTGCTGGGCATCTTCATGGGCGCGCTGGTCGGCATCCTCGTTTATTTCGACAACCGCTTCACCGTCGGAATCGATCGGGTGGAAATGCGCATCGGCCAGGTGGAGCAGCGCCTGACCGTGCAGATCACGGAGGTCAAGACGGACCTGACGAACCGGATCGATCAGGTCGAGACCGGCCTCAATACCCGTATTGACCGGGTGGAGAAGCGCCTGTCCGACCGCATCGACCGGGTGGAAGTCGGTCTCGGGGTCCGCATCGACGAGGTGAAGGCGGAACTGGCCGCCAGCGAGGCGCGCCGCGCGGCCGTGGATGCACAGCTCTCGGCCGACATTGAGCGCGTGGCCGCCGGCGTTACGGAGAACCGGGCCGCACATCGCGAGCTTGCCGCCTTCGTGCGCGCCAGTTGGAACCGGGAGCCGCCTCCGGCCACCACCGAACAGGATTCCGCCCCGGCGCAGTAATCGCCGCATAGCCGGCGCCGTTTCCGCCCCTTCCCGGCCGCAAGGTGGGGAAGGGGTTTTTCGTGCGATCCGCGCGGGT
>JAPOZD010000194.1 GCA_026706245.1 Alphaproteobacteria bacterium | reverse complement strand
CGGCGTAAAGGTCGGGGACCGGGCGCGCCCCCGCGTCCAGCACCCGCGCGGCGCGGTCTATGGCGAGGCCGCCCATGCTGTAAGTGATGCCGGCGGCGGCGCGGATGGCGCGGAAGGGCGGCTCGGCTATCGGCTTTGCGGGGAAGCGGCCGGTAGTCCGCGCCGGCTCGTGGCGCCCGGCATTGTGCGCGGCAACGGTCCCGGCGAGCGCCGGCATGGCGAGGATTTCCGCGAGGCGGTCCACGGTCGGGGCCTCGAATACCTGCCCGCCCGCCGCCGGGAAGCTCGGGTTGAGCGCGGGCGGGTAGCGGTTGTCGGCCGCGTCCTCGCGCCAGAGCCGGTCGTCGAACACCACGGCCGCGCCCTCCGGGTCCTCCAGCCGCGCGAGCTCGTTCGCCATGAACACGCCGCCCAGGCCCTCATCGCAGAAACGCCGCCCCGCCCCGTCCACCAGCAGCGAGACGGCGGCCAGAGAATCCAAGGTCGGATAGGGCCAGAGCCTGTCATTCCCGAAGGCGTCCAGCCCGAGCAGGTGGCCGTAGAAGCGGTCCATGCCGACCGTGGCCGCGCCTGCGGCCGCCGCCATGGCGATGCCGTCTCCCCGCCCGCCGCCCGCGCCGCGCCTGAACAGCCGCTCCGGCCGCGGCGAGAGATGGCGGCGGACCAGCTCCGGATTGTCCTGGAAGCCGCCGTCCGCGATGAGCACGAAACGCGCCCGCTCGGTCCCGGCGGCGGTTCGCACACCGACGACCCGCCCGTCCTCGACCGCCAGCGCCTCCACCGGAGAGCCGAGACGCAACGTCCCGCCGCGCGCCGCGAGATTGCGCGTGAGCCGGCGCAGCAGCGCGTCCGGCCCGCGCCCCTTCCAGTCGAGGCCGCCGCGCCGCCGCCGGGGCGGGGCCATCACCCAGCGCATGAACTCCGGCGCGCCGCCGCGCACGAAAGCCCCGCCTTCCGCACGCAGCCAGGCCAACACCTTGCCGGCGTCGTCGGCCAGAAGCGGTGCCAGCGCCGTCGCCGGGTCTCCGGCCTCGCCTACCGACTCCGCAACGGACGCACGGATTTCCTCCGCCGGGCGGGTCATGTCCCGGAAGGCGACATGCAGGAGGCCGCCGGCGATGCGCGAGTTGCAGAAATAGTCGGGCTCCGCGCCCCGCTCCAGCACCAGCACGGAAAGCCCGCCTTCCGCGGCCCGGTTGGCGGCGGTCAGCCCCGCAAGGCCGCCGCCGACAATGATGAGGTCGCTCCCGCTCACTCGGGCAGCAGCATGTCGGCGATGATGATTGTCAGTTCGACCAGCAGGCGGGCGATGAAGGACAGTGCGACGCCGGCCAGCAGGCCCGCCGCCATCCAGAACCAGTGCCAGCCCTCGATGCCGATGCCGAGAAAGGCGGCCAGGACGGGCAGCGCGCCCGCCGTCCAGACCAGCAGCCGGCCGCGCCTGACGACGAAGCGCACGGTCGGAAAGCGGTCGATCACCCGTCCAGGCCGTGCGGGAGGAAGTCCCAGCCGAAGATCGATTCCGCCGGCCCGGCGTTCCCGACGACGGCGATGTCCTCCAGCCACATGCGCTCGCGCCGGTCGCCCGGATAGTAGATGTGGGTCGCGATCGCCATGCCGGCCTGGACCGCGAAATCGCCGGTGACGGCGCCCTCCGCATCGACCTCCTGGTCGAGATGGCTGAGACCGAGGCCGTGGAAGAAGATCAGCGAATCCTCGGCTAGCGGAAGCCCGTGCTTGCGATAGACCGCGCGGCCCGCCGCCTGCAGCGCCGAGATGCGCGCGCCGGGGACCATAAGGGCCTCGATCTCCGCCATCGCGTCGGCCGTCGCCTGCGCCAGCGGCCGGGCGGCGTCCGCGCCCTCGGAGCCGACGATCCACGTCTTGCCGCCGTCCCAGCAATAGCGGTCCTTCGTGCCGTGGCAGTCGAACATGATGCGCATGCCGGCTTCGAGCTCGTAGTCGCCCGCCTCCGAAGTGATGACGGGCACGGGGCTGTCGGAGCCGTTCGCCAGCACCATGGCGCCCGGATCGTGGACGAAGCCGCCGCGCGCGAGCGCCGCCGCGTGATAGGCGGCCCTGAGCTCCCGCCAGGTCATGCCCGGCGTCCAGGCCCCGATGCTCTGCTCTATGGCGGCGCGGTTGACGGCCGTGGCGGCGCGCATCAGGCCGACTTCGCCGGGCGTCTTGATGCTGCGCGCGGACATGAGCAGGCCGTAGCCGTCCTCGACATCGACGTTCGCGAGGCGCGCGGCCAGCCTCGGCTCGTCCGCCGCGACGCGCTTGCCGGCAAGCCCGAGATCGGCGACGGCGCGCTCCAGCGCCGCCACCATGTCCGGCGCGTAGCGGTCCGCAGCGGCGGGAAACCAGTTCGGCCGGTCCTGCGGGTCGACGAAGCGGTCGAGGTCCGCCTTGCCGCGCGGCGGCTGGTCGAAGGGCAGCAGGATCGCGCGGAAGGGCCGGATATCCTCGATCCAGCCCGGCTGGGCCGCCAAGGAGCCCAGATAGAAGTCGGGAAGGACCATGACCGGCTCTTCGGGCGCCTCGCGCGCCAGCAGCACGGCCAGCGGGCGCGGCTCGTCGGACTTGTGCGCGGGCCCATTGAAGCCGGAGAGCCAATAGACATTGTTGGGCGAGGCCGCGAGCACGGCATCGACGCCGCGGCTGTCCATCAGGTGGAGCAGCCGGTCGAGATTGCAGAAGCGTTCGGTCACGGGGCGGGAGTCTCCTTCGCGGGTCAGGCGACGTCCTCTAACTGGTCGAAGAACCGGCCGGAAAGGGTCTTCTGGTTCTCGTAGATCGAGCCCTGCTTCGGCGCGATGGGCAGCGGCATGCGCACAGGGGCGGCTTCGAGACGCGGCTCCAGGGTCGGCTTGCCCCGGCAGATGCGCTTGTCGAACTCTTCGAGCGTCGCGCCTTCCAGGCCCATCAGCGGCCAGGCGTCGGCGGCGAAATAGCTGTAGAGCAGGAGACGGCGCGGGCGGTTCGAGCGGTTGAGCGCCGAGCCGTGGACGGCGCGCACATGGTGCAGGGTGAAGGTGCCGGCGGGGCCCGTCATCTCCACCGCGCGCTCATGGCCGACATCGTGCAGGCCCGGGTCGATGCCGCCGCAGAAGGCGCCGTCGCTGTGATGGTCGAAGACGGGGCCGCGATGCGAGCCGGGCACGGCCATCATCGGGCCGTTGTCCTCGCCCACATCGTCGAGATAGATGCCGAGCGCTAGGCCCGTGTCGTTGGTGTGGGGGTAGAAGGCCCAGTCCTGGTGCCATTCCACCGCCGCGCCGAAATGCGCGGACTTCATGTTGAGCTTGCTGTTGTGGATGCGGATATCGGGGCCGAGCAGAGGCTCGACCGCATCCAGCACCGCGGCCGAGCGCATCAGCCGGTCGAAGAACGGCCAGTGCTCGAACGGCGTCTTCAGCCGCCGCACGCGCGGCGCGTGCGCCCGGTGGCTGTCCTCAAGGTCGTAGCGCGCATCCGACGCCTCGAGCCCGCGCGCGCCCTCGGTCGCAAGGTCGGCCTCCCGTTGCAACTCCGCCAGAAGGTCCGCCGGCAAGGCCCCCGGCAGCACGAGATAACCGGTTTCCCAGAACCGCTCGATCTGCTGCTGCGTAAGCGTCATGGCGCCCGCCTCCCCTGCCCTCAAGCTCCGCGCTCCCGGCCGCGCCGGAAGGCGCGCAAGCCTAACCCGCCGGCACGGGCCTGCCTATCCCGCAAATTCGGGCATTGGCAATCGCCGGCGGAGGGCGTTGACCTCAATGCGCCCGGTGTCCATTCTGGCGGCAATCCCGCATCCGCCCGGAAACAAAGGCCGCTCGCACCATGCGTCTCTTCCCTTTCGCGCTTGCGGCCGTCCTGGCGCCTGCGCTCGCTTTCGCCCAGGCCGGCGACCCGGTGGTCGCCAAGGTGAACGGAGAGCCGGTTTACCAGTCGGACGTGGACCGGCAGGCAGCCGAGATCGCGCCGACCATGCAGGGCGCGCCGCCCTCCCTCATCCGCCGCACGGCCCGCCAGCGCGTGATCGAAAGCGTGCTGATCTACGCCGCCGCCGAAGCTGCGGGATTCGACCGGCAGCCGGATTTCCAGCGCCAGCTCGCCCAGCAGCGCCGCACGCTGCTGACCCAGTACTACATGCTCAGCTACCTGCAGGAGCGGATCGACAACGCCAGGATCCAGGCGCTCTACAAGGAAAACTATCCGGACGGAAAGGGCAAGCTGGAGATTCATGCGAGCCATATCCTGGTCGCCGACGAGGATGCCGCGCGCACCGTCATCGCCGAGCTCGACAAGGGCGGCGATTTCGCCGCGCTCGCGGAGCAGCACTCCATCGGCCCCACCAAGTCGCGCGGCGGGGACCTCGGCACGTTCGGCAAGGGCCGCATGGTGCCGGCCTTCGAGAAGGCGGCGCTGGCGCTCAAGCCGGGCGCCTACAGCAAGGAACCGGTCAAGACCCGTTTCGGCTGGCATGTCATCCTGCTGCACAGCAAGGAACGCCCGCCGGCGCCGGACTTCACCCAGGTGCGGGGTCCGCTTGCGCGCCAGCTCAGCGAGCAGATCCTCCAGAAGCATCTGGACGAGCTGAGCGCTGACGCTCAAATCGAACTCCTCAATGCCGACGGAACGGCGGAATCCCAATGAACACGGTTTCTCCCCTGGCGCCCGTGCGCTTTCCCGACATGCCGGCGATCAGCGGCGTCCGCACGGCCACCGTCGAGGCCGGCATCCGCTACAAGGGCCGCGACGATCTGCTGCTCGTCGAACTCGCGCCGGGCACGGCAATTGCCGGCACGCTCACCCGCTCGCTGACCGCCTCGGCGCCGGTCGAGCAGTGCCGGGAGGCGCTGGCCGGCGGGCGCGCCCGGGCCATCGTGGTCAATTCGGGCAATTCCAATGCCTTTACCGGCCGGCTCGGCACGGCCGCGGTGGAGCATACGGTGGCGGCGGCGGCGCAAGCGCTCGGATGCGCCAGAGGGGAGGTCTTCGTCTCCTCCACCGGCGTAATCGGCGAGCCGCTGCCGGCCGAGAGCACCATTGTCGAGAAGCTGCCGGGGCTGGCGCGGTCGCTTTCATCCGGCGCGTGGGAAGGTGCTGCGCGCGCCATCATGACCACGGACACCTTCCCCAAAGGCGCCTCGGCGACCGCGAGGATCGGCGGCAGCACGGTGACTATTGCCGGCATCGCCAAGGGGTCGGGCATGATCGCGCCCGACATGGCGACCATGCTCGCCTATGTCTTCACCGATGCGGCGGTGCCGCCGGCCCTGCTGCAAAGGCTCACGAGCCGTGCCGTCGAGCGCAGCTTCAACGCCATCACCGTGGACAGCGACACCTCGACCAGCGACACGGTGCTGGTCGCCGCAACCGGCGCCGCCGGCAATCCGGACCCCGACGCCGCCATGCTGCGCGGCTTCGCCCGGGCGCTCGAAGCGGTCTGCCGCGACCTTGCGCACCAGATCGTCCGCGACGGCGAGGGGGCCTCCAAATTCGTGGAGATCGCGGTCACCGGGGCGGCATCCGCCCGCGCTGCAAAGCGCATCGGGCTCGCCATCGCCAACTCGCCGCTGGTGAAGACCGCCATTGCCGGCGAGGACGCCAATTGGGGCCGGATCGTCATGGCGGTCGGCAAGGCCGGCGAGAAGGCGGACCGGGACGCGCTGCGCATCGCCATCGGCGGGGTGGAGATCACCCGCGGCGGCCAGGTGGTGCCGGACTACGACGAGACTCCCGTCGCCCGGCACATGCAGGGACAGGACATCGGCATCGCGGTCGATGTCGGCGTCGGCCGCGGCAAGGCCACCGTTTGGACCTGCGACCTGACCCACGGCTATATCGACATAAACGGGTCCTACCGCTCTTGAGCCGCGTGCTGCTGGTCGTCGCCGCCGCCCTGGTGGACCGCGACGGGCGCGTTCTTCTGGCCCGGCGCCCCGAGGGCAAGGCGATGGCCGGGCTCTGGGAGTTTCCCGGCGGCAAGCCCGCGCCCGGCGAGACGCCCGAGGCGGCGCTCCTGCGCGAGCTCAAGGAAGAGCTCGACATCGACACGGACGCCTCCTGCCTGGCGCCGCTCACTTTCGCGAGCCATGCCTATGCCGATTTCCACCTGCTGATGCCGCTCTATGTGTGCCGCGTCTGGCAGGGCGCGCCCCGGCCGAAAGAGGGCCAGCGCCTCGCCTGGGTCCGCCCGCGCGAGATGCGCGACTGGCCGATGCCGCCGGCGGACCGGCCGCTGGTGGCTATGTTGCGCGACCTGCTCTGAGGGGGTCCGCGGCGCCGCCGGCCAGCAGCCTGCGCGCGGTGTCGCAATCGGCGGCGATTTGCGCCTTCAGCGCATCCAGGCCGTCGAAGCGCCGTTCCGGGCGGATGAAGTCCAGCATCCGCACGCGGAGCATCCGGCCGTAAATGTCGTCGGAGAAGTCGAAGAGATGCACCTCGAAGGCGAGCCTCTCCCCGTCCACGGTCGGGCGGACGCCGAGATTGGCGACGGCGTCCCGCCATACCCAGCCGCCCTCCTCTTCCAACCCGGCGCTGACGGCATAGACGCCGCGGGCCGGCTCCAGCAGGTCGCCGAGGCCGAGATTGGCCGTGGGAAACCCGATGGTTCGCCCGAGCCGCTTTCCGGTCTCGACCCGGCCCACGATCTCCCAGGGATGGCCCAGCAGGCGCGCGGCCTCGACGGGGCGCCCTTCCGCCAGGTGCTCGCGCACCCGCGTCGAGGAGAACCCGATGCCGTCCGGCGCAATCACGTCCGGCATGACAGTGACGGCGAAGCCGCAGTCCCGGCCCAATGCCACCAGGTCCTCCGGCCTTCCGGTCCGCCCTTTTCCGAAGCGGAAATCGTCGCCCACGACGGCATGGGAAACGCCCAGCCCTTCGGCCAGCACATCGCGGGCGAAGGACCCGGGCGAGCGCGCCGCCATCGCCTCGCCGAATTCCAACACGAAGAGCAGGTCGAGGTCGAGCGGCTCCAGCTGGTAGATCTTGCCCTCCAGCGAAGTCAGCCGGAAGGGCGGATCGTCCGGGCGGAAATAGCTGCGCGGATGCGGCTCGAAGGTGACGGCGGCGAGCGGGGCCTCGCCGGCAATCTCCCGGCAGGCATCGAACACCGCGCGGTGGCCGCCATGCACGCCGTCGAAATTGCCAAGCGCCGCAACCGCGCCGCGCGCGTTGTCGGGCAAGCCGGAAAATTGCCTGAAAACCCGCATCCGGTCTCAACCGGCGGCAGGACGGAACGGGAGCGCGGAACCGGAGATCATGAAGGCGGCGACGGGTAGCGGAAGCGTCCTCTATAGCCGAGCGAAGGCGTCCGCGAAAGGCCGGCTTTTCCCCAGCAGCGCCTCGCTGAAAGGGCTTGCGGGACTTGCTTTCGGCCCCATTGATGCCGGACAATACCACCTCGGGAGCACAGCAAAATGTATGAGAAGACGACCGCCAGGGTGCGTGTGCGCGTACGGCCGGAATATCTGGAGGACCACTCCGATCCGTCGGAAGGGCGCTATTTCTGGGCGTATCACATCGAGATCGCCAATGAGGGCGATAGCACCGTGCAGCTGGTTTCGCGCTACTGGCGGATCACCGATGCGCTAGGCCGCGCCGAGGAGGTGCGCGGCGCCGGCGTCGTTGGCAAGCAGCCCGTGCTGAAGCCGGGCGAGAGCTTCTCCTATTCCAGCGGCGCGCCGCTACCGACCGCCTCCGGCTTCATGGTCGGCCGTTACCAGATGGTGCGCGAGGACGGCGAAGGGTTCGAGATAGACATTCCGGCCTTCTCGCTCGACAGCCCGTGGTCCTCGGAGTCGATCCACTGAGCGGCAGCCCCCTTTCATGATCGACGTCCGGCCGGTCTTTTTCATCATCGGCTGGCTCCTGGTCATGCTGGCGGGGGCCATGCTGCTGCCGGCCGCAGTCGAATACGGCCGGGTCGAATCGGAATCGACCGTCTTCCTGATCGGCGCGGCGATCACCCTGTTCGTCGGCGGGCTTCTGGTTGCCGTCTGCCGCTCCGTCAGGCCGAATTCCCAACTGCACCGCTATCTCACCCTCAGGCAGTCCTTCCTGATGGCGGTGTTGAGCTGGGTGGTGCTTGCGGCATTCGCGGCGCTGCCGCTGCTGCTGCTTTCGGATATCGACCTGAGCGTCACGGATGCGATGTTCGAGGCGGTTTCGGGCATCACCACCACGGGCTCGACCGTGCTCTCCGGCCTCGACGGCATGGCTCCCGGCATCCTGCTCTGGCGGGCCCTGCTGCAGTGGCTCGGCGGCATGGGCATCATCGTGACCGCGATTGCGGTCTCTCCCCTGCTCAGGGTGGGCGGCATGCAGATTTTCCGGATCGAATCGAGCGACCGGTCCGAAAAGGTGCTGCCGCGGGCCGCGCAGATCGCGGGCCATATCGGCGTCATCTACCTGGTCATGACCGCCGTGCTGGCCGGCGCGCTGGCGTTTGCCGGGCTCAGCCTGTTCGATGCGGTCGTCCACGCCATGACGACCATCGCGACCGGCGGCTTTTCAACGATGGATGGCTCCGTTGGCGCGTTCGCCAATCCCACGGTGGAATGGATTGTCGTCGCGGGCATGGTCGCGGGTTCGCTGCCCTTCGTGCTTTATATCCAGCTCATGCGCGGACGGCAGGGGCGGCTGCTGGCCGACAGCCAGGTCCAGGCCTTCCTCGGCATATTGGGCATCTCGATCGCCGTCCTCACCGCGGCCCATGCGCTGGTGAAGTCCGTGGAACCGCTGGAGGCGCTCCGGCAAGTGGCCTTCAACGCTACCTCCTACATGACCGGGACCGGCTATGTGACGACCGATTTTTCCGTCTGGGGCGGCTTTGCGCCGGCGGCGCTCTTCTGCCTCATGTTCATCGGCGGCTGCGCCGGCTCGACCACCTGCGGCATCAAGGTGTTCCGCCTCCAGGTGCTGTTCGCCGAGGCCCGCGCGCAGATCGGCCGGCTGCTCCACCCCCACGGCGTCTATGTGCCCCACTACGCCGGCAAGCCGATCCCGGCGGCGGTGGCCGCTTCGGTGACGAGCTTCGTGTTCCTCTTCGTCGCCTCTTTCGCCGTGATTACCGTGGCGCTCGGCATTGCCGGCCTCGACCTGGAGACGGCCGTCTCCGGCGCCGCGACGGCCATCTCGAATGTCGGCCCCGGCCTCGGGGAGACCATCGGCCCGATGGGCAATTTCTCCTCGCTCAACGACCCGGCCAAATGGGTGCTGATCTGCGGCATGCTCCTCGGCCGCCTCGAAGTGCTGAGCGTCCTCCTCCTCTTCACCCCCGGCTTCTGGCGGTCGTGACGGCGTAGCGTCCGACGGTCAGGAGAGCGCCAGCCGTTCCAGCGCTTGGCGGGCGGTCACTATCGGAATCCCTGCGACCTCACCAAGCGCGAGCACATGTTTCTTGTCGCCGGAAACGACCAGATCGGCCCTGCCGGCAATCGCTGCCGCAAGGATCGGGTTATCGTCGGGGTCGGGAGACAGATCGACCTCAGGGATTTCTTCCACGATAACGGCGCGCGCACCGATGTTGGCGACGATGGCGGCCGCTTCGTCGTCATCGATAAACTTTCGCAGACGGGGGCGGGCAAGGACGGCGGCAAGCTCTCTGACTTGCACGGCGGAAATCAAGAGCTCAATCTCGCCGCGCAGCCACGCTTGGCAAATCCGGTCCGGCGGCGTCCCGCGGGTAATGAGGGCGCCGACAAGGATATTGGTGTCAAGGACGACCCGCACGCGCCGCCTCGACCTCCTCATCGATCAGATCCAGGATCTCCTGCTGGTTGTATCCGGCACTGCGCGCCTTGACGTCGCCGAGCGTGAGGTCGAGGAGGCGGCGGCGAACGGCGTCATCGACGAACCGGGACAGGTCGCCCTTTCTGCCGCCCGTGCGCGCGAGGAAGGTGCGGACGGCGCGGTCCGTCCTGTCGGGAATCGAAAGATGCCATCGGCTCATGTGCAACCTCCCGGGTCGATGCCTCTACTCATATACGCATATACACACATTAATTCGAACCGTCCGGTCCGAACGTCGAGGTCTCCGCCCTGCCCTGCCTCCCGCTTTACGGCGGCGGAAACATCTGTAGCCTTGACGGGACGCGCGGGCGGGAGGGAGACCGATGGCGTTTGAAATCGTTCCGAGCGGGGATGCGCTGGGGGCCGAGGTCCGGGGCGTGGACCTGTCCCGGCGGCTGGACGCAGACGCGCTGGAGCGGGCCTGGTCGGACCATCTGGTGTTGCTCTTCCGCGGCCAGAAACTCGCCGACGAGGACCTGCTGGCGCTGGCCGAAGCGATGGGCGGGGCCCAGGAAGCCGGCTCGCGCTCCTACTACATCAAGGGCGGCTACGGCGTGGAGACCGGGCGCGTCAGCCGCCTGCCCGGCATCTCCATCGTCTCGAACCTCGACGAGACCGGCAAGCCGGCGAAGCGCCATGCCGGCACGGGCAGCCAGGAGCTCACCTGGCACACCGACAACTCCTATGTCGAGCAGCCGCCCAAGGGCTCGATCCTCTACGCGCACAAGGTGCCGGTGAACGGCGGCGGCGACACCTCCTTCGCCAACCAGTACGCCGCCTGTGAGCGCCTGCCGGAGGCGACCCGCAGCCGCCTTCCGGGCCTCACCGTCCGCCACGACTCCTCGCGCAACACGGCAGGCGGCCTCCGCCCGACGGTCGCCGCGCCCGCCTCGCGCGGCGACATGCTGGCGTACCGACCGGCGCATTCTGAAGAGTTGTCAACGAAGCATGTCCGAGGGAGACGGTATTCCCCCGTCATGACGACGTCAAGGGTATCCCGCAGAAAAAGAGAAGGCCGCGCTGTTGGACGCGGCCTCCCCGGATGCGGTTTTGCCCTTGGCTCGTTGCCACCTACCCGTTGCAGCAGCAGCAGCAAACTTCAGGCCATATTCCCGCCTTCGCTGGACCGGAATATTGCCTGCTGCCGCCGCAATGTCAAGCACCGGGTCGGTAGAGCGGCAGATTTTTCCGCCGTTGCCGGGTTCTCCGTAACTCGATGGAAACACGAGGGTTTTTCCACGCCGGTCTGAACGCCTGCGTATCGATCCCGAAGACGCCTTCGCCGAACCCGTCGGGGAAGCGCAATCGACACGCCCGGCTCGACCGGGGCCGGAAGAAGGCCAGGCTCCTTTCGGGCTTTTCCGGGGCCTGCGGCCCTCTGAAGGCCGCACATGTCCTGGAAGACGAGGCCGCAGCAGCCGGCCCCGGACCGAGCCTGGACCGCGAGTGCGGCGGCCGTTCCGGCCGTCTCCAGGTTCACCTGACTTCGCGAATCGCACTTCCTTGCCGACAGCGGTGTCTCGGTCCGGACCGTCGCGAGCAAGACGGCCGGGAGGCTCTGCCGGAACGGCCGGAAGGTCCGAAAAGGCGAAAACATGCTGCGGCGGATTGGCGCATATCTGCCCGAGGACGAACCGGAAGGCGACGGGGCCGGGGAGAATCGCGATGACGGCCCTGTATTGCGACCCGCATGCCCTCGCCGAGCTATTGCGCGAGGATCAGGACGACTACGAGTTCTCGGCGCGCGGCTCGGTTCAATATTACGAAAGGACGCTCAAACTCGGCGCCCGGTTGAAGTGGCGCAGGGACGAGTGCGCCTACGGCGTCTGGATGAAGGCGCTAGAGGAAATCGGCTGGTCCTACAGCGTCTGCAACCGCGCCATGAAGCTGCATGCCCTGGGCGTTTCGGCGGTCGAGCTCGCGCGCGACGGCGCGAAAGCTGTCCTCAGGCGGCATGCGCGGCCGCGTCGGCCGGCGGGGGACGAAGAGGCCAAATTTAGCGCCGGCGCAAAATTTGATCCGCCTGGAGAATCCCT
>JAPOZD010000165.1 GCA_026706245.1 Alphaproteobacteria bacterium | reverse complement strand
GGCGCTGCTGCTGGCAAGCGAGGGGGCGCATGTCGTCGCGACCGATATCGATGCGGGCGCCGCGGAGGAGACCGCGGCCGCCGCCGGGGGGCAGGTGACCGTGCTGGCCCACGATGTCACCGACGCCGGCGACTGGGAGCGCGCCGTCGCGGCGGCCGCCGGGGCGAATGGCGGGCTTTCCGTGCTGGTCAACAATGCCGGCATCGCGCCCAAGGCGACCATCGAGCAGGAGACGCTGGAGGGCTGGCGGCGGGTCCACGAGGTCTGCCTGGACAGCGTCTATCTCGGCTGCCATGCGGCACTGCCGGCCATGGCGGCGGGCGGCGGCGGCTCCATCGTCAACATCTCCTCGGTCGCTGCGCTCCGGGGCGTCGCGGTCTATGCTGCCTATTGCTCGGCCAAGGCGGGCGTCCACATGGTCACCAAGACCATCGCGCTGCATTGCGGCCGGCGCGGCTACAACATCCGCGCGAACTCCGTGCATCCGGGGCCCATCGACACGCCGATCCTCGACCCCGACCGCGAGCGCTTCGGCCAGCGCGCCATCGACGCCCGCGCCGAGGCGATCCCGCTCGGCCGCATCGGCCGGCCGGAGGAAGTCGCGCAATGCGTGCTGTTCCTCGCCTCGGACGACTCCAGCTTCGTCAACGGCACCGAACTCGTCGTGGACGGCGGCTTCTGCGCGAAATAGGGGGAGGACCCGGCATGACCGGACGGATCGAAGACAAGATTGCGCTGATTACCGGGGGCGCCTCGGGGCTGGGGGCGGCGACGGCGGCGATGTTCCTGCGCGAGGGCGCGCGGGTCGCGATCACCGACATTGACGAGGCGAGGGGACGCGCGCTCGCGGCGGAACTCGGCAGGCATGCGGCCTTCATCCGCCACGATGTGACCGACGAGGCGGCCTGGGAAGCCGCCGTGGCGGAGACGGTGGAGCGCTTCGGCGGGCTGAACATTCTGGTGCAGAGCGCCGGCATCGGCCTCACCAAGCCCGTGACCGAGATCGAGCTGGAGGAGTGGCGGCTGGTGCATGCCATAGACCTCGACGGCGTGTTCCTCGGCTGCAAGCACGCCATCCCCGCCATCGCAGACCATTGCCGGGAGACCGGCGGCGCGGGCGCCATCGTCAACATCTCCTCGATCGCGGGCGTCATCGCCGGGCACAATATGGCCGCCTACAACTCCGCCAAGGCGGGTGTGCGCCACCTCTCCAAGTCGGTCGCGCTGCATTGCGCCCGGCAGGGCCTGCCGATCCGCTGCAACTCCGTGCATCCGACCTTCATCGATACCCCGATCCTCGACCGCTACAAGGAGCAGTTCGGCACGCAGGAGGCGCTGAGGAAGCTCGCCCGCCAGGTCCCCATCGGGCGCGTCGGGCAGGCGGAGGAGGTCGCCTATGCCATCCTCTACCTCGCCTCCGACGAGAGCAGCTTCACCACCGGCTCGGAACTCTTCGTGGACGGCGGCATCGCCGCGATGTGAGAGCGCGTCCATGAGCCCTTGGCGCCTCTGGGCCGCGGTCGTAGCCCCCTTCGGCCTCGGCTACTTCATGTCCTACCTGCTGCGTGCGGTGAACGCCGTGGTGGTGGCGGACCTGGAGCGCGATGTCGGCGTGACGGCCGAAGGACTCGGGCTGATTACGGCCGCCTACCTGTTCGGCTTCGGGGCCTTCCAGCTGCCGCTCGGCGTGTTGCTGGACCGCTTCGGGCCGCGGCGGGTGCAGGCCTGCCTGCTCATGGTCTCGGCGCTCGGCTCCGTCCTGTTCGCGGCCGGCGGGTCGGCGGACATGCTGGTGGGCGCGCGCCTGCTGATTGGGCTGGGCTTCGCCGGCGGGCTGATGGCGTCCTTCAAGGCCGTGGTGCTCTGGGCGCCGCCGGAGCGTGTGCCGCTGTTCAACGCGCTCGTCATGGTATTTGGCGGCTTCGGGGTGCTGGCGGCGACGGAGCCTGCGCATATGGCCGTGGCGGCCTGGGGCTGGCGGGCGGTGTTCGCGGGACTCGGCGGGGCGGTCGCGCTTGCGGCCTCGGCGATCTTCCTGCTGGCGCCGCGCGAGAAGCCGGACATGCTGAGCCGCGGCGGCTTCCGCGCGCAGATCGCCGGCATCGCGCATGTCTATCGGGACCGCACCTTCTGGAGCCTGGCACCCATCATCGCGGGAACCTGCGGCGCCCATATCGCGCTCCAGACGCTCTGGGCCGCGCCCTGGCTGCGCGATGTGGGCGGCCTCGACCCCGAGCAGACCGCCTCGACGCTCTTCCTGATGGCGGCGGCCTTCATCGCCGGCATCCTGCTTGCGGGCGCGCTCGGCGACTGGGCGAACCGGCGCGGCCTCCCGCTGATGGCGGTGGTCGAGGCCATCGTGGCGGTATTCCTGGCTTCCCTCCTCGCCATCGTGCTCGGCCTCTGGCCGCCGGCGACGGCGTTCTGGGCGGTGTTCGCCATGACCGGCCAGATGACCATTCTCTCCTATGCCTATCTCTCGGCCTATTTCGGCTCCGTACTGGCAGGCCGGGCCAATACCGCACTCAACCTGCTGGTCTTCCTCGGCGCCTTCGCCATCCAGTACGCCATCGGCGGCGTGCTCGACTTCTGGGAGGCCAAGGGGGGCCGCTATCCGGAGGAGGCCTACAGGACCGCTTTCGGCGGCCTGCTCGCCCTCCAGCTCCTCGCCTGGGCCTGGTACCGGCTGTCGCGGCCGGGATAGGCCCCGGCTCAAGTCCTCCCGACCCACCGGATTGCGGCCCAGGCCGCCGCTCCGAAGACCGCGAAGGCTGCGGTCAGCGGGTATATCGTGCCGTCGAAACTGAGCGCCACCGCCGCCCCGAACGGTATCGAGATGAAGGTGGAGAGCGACGTGACCACCGCCGAGCCGACGCCGGCGATATGGCCGAGGGGCTCCATCGCCAGGGCGATGAGGTTGCCGAACAGGAGGCCGATGCAGAGAAAGACGGCGAACAGGCAGGCGATGAAGAGCCAGAACGGAGGAAGCCCGTTGAAAGCGAACGCCGCCGCCCAGGCGGCCGCCGAGACGAGCGCCATCGTCATCGTTGCCGCCCTGACGAGCCGCTGCATGCCGTATTTCATCACGAGGCGGCCGTTTGCGAGCGAGGCGGCCCCGATGGCGAGCGCGAGCAGGGCGAAATAGAGCGGGAAGAGCGCGCCGGTCGTGTAGGCCTCCTGGAAGACCTGCTGGGCGCAGCTCAGATAGGTGACGAAGGCCGCGAACACGAAACCGGTGGCCAGCGTATAGCCGAGAGACGCCCGGATCCTCAGCACTTCGAGCACGCCCCCGCCGATGGCCCGCGGGGAAAACGGCCGGCGGCGGGCGGGCGGGAGCGTCTCCGGCTGGCGAAGCGCGAACCATGCGAACGCCACCCCGGCGACCGCGAGGAAGGCGGCGAAGATCGCGCGCCAGCCGCCGAGCCACTGGACCGCCTGTCCGAGCGCCGGGGCGACTGCCGGGACGAGGATGAAAACGGCCATAGTGAAGGAGAGGATGCGCGCCATCCGGCTGCCCTCATACTGGTCGCGCACCAGGGCCATGACCACGACCCGTGGCCCCGCCGCCCCGAAGCCCTGCAGCACGCGGCCCGCAAGCATCGTCTCGAAGTCGGGCGCGAAGAGGCTCATGAGGCACCCGACCGCGAACAATGCGAGACCGATATTGATGGCCGGCCTGCGCCCTATACGGTCGGAGAGCGGGCCGAAGATCATCTGCCCGAGGCCGAGCCCCAGGAACGCGGCCGTTATCACGAACTGGACGTCGTTCGGACGCGCCGCCCCGAGGTCGCGGCCGATCGCGGGCAGAGCGGGCAGCATCGCGTCTATCGCGAGCGCGACGAGAGACATCAGCAGCGCGATGAGCGGCACGAACTCGCCGGGGCGAAGGGGAGGGCGGTCGGCCGTTCGCATCTTGCTATAGCGGTCTCTTGCCCGTTCCGGCCCGAGGCTGCCGCCGGTCAGGGCAGATACGCTCCGCCGTTCACATGGATCGTGGCGCCGGTGATGTAGGCGCTTTCCGGGCGGCAGAGATGCACGACCGTTTCGGCCACTTCCTCCGGGCGGCCCTGGCGGCCGACGGCGATGGGCACGGCGCTTGCCTGCCCGGGGCTGAGCCCGCCCGGATCGCGCACCGTGTCGATCACGCCCGGCACCACGCAATTGACGGTGATGCCGGCAAGGCCGAACTCCTTGGCGAGCCCCTTGGTGAAGCCGATCAGCCCCGCCTTGGCGGCGCTGACATGGGCGCGCTCCGCCATGCCCATATGCGCCGAGACGCCGCCCATGTTGATGATCCGCCCCCAGCCCTTCGCCTGCATGGACGCCAGCACGGCGCGGGCGCAGAGATAAGCCCCTTCGAGGACGACCGCCTGCGCCTCGCGCCAGTCGGCAAGCGTCGAATCGAGGAACGGGACATGGCGGCGGATGGCGGCGTTGTTGACCAGGATATCGACCGGGCCCGCCGCCTCCGCCATCGCGGCCACGGCCGCCTCGTCGGTCACGTCCGCCATGTGCAGCGAGGCGGAGCCGCCCGCGGCCTCGACTTCCGTCACGACCGCGCATGCCGCCTCCTCCGCCCGGCGGGTGTTGACGCAGACATGCGCGCCCTCGCGCGCGAGCCGCAGGCAGATTTCGCGCCCGATATTGCGGCTGGCGCCGGTGACGAGGGCGGTCTTTCCGGAAAGCGGCCCGCCGCCGCTTACTGGCATGCGAGGCACTCTTCGTAATCGACCCGGAGCGGCGCCTCATCCTGCCGCGCCACGCGCTTGCCGCCCACCGCCTCGGCGCGCTGGAGCGATTTCGAGCGGCAGTAATAGAGGCTCTTCAGGCCGCGCTTCCAGGCCATGGCGTGCAGGCCGTGCAGGTCGCGCTTGTGGATGTCCGCCGGCAGGAAGAGGTTGACCGACTGCGCCTGGTCCACCATCGGCGCGCGCTCGGCGGCGAGGTCCACGATCCAGCGCTGGTCAAGCTCGAACGCCGTCTTGAACACGGCCTTCTGGTCGTCGGTCAGGAAGTCGAGATGCTGCACCGAGCCCTCATTGACCGTGATCGAGGACCAGGTCTCCTCGTCATTGCGGCCGGCTGCCTCCAGCACCGCCTCCAGATAGCGGTTGCGCACGGCGAAGGAGCCGGAGAGCGTCTTGTGGGTATAGGCGTTGGCCGCAAGCGGCTCGATGCCGGGCGAGGCGCCGCCGCAGATGATCGAGATGGAGGCGGTGGGCGCAATCGCCGTCTTGTTGGAGAACCGCTCGGCCATGCCGAAATCGGCGGCGTCCGGGCAGGGGCCGCGCTCCTCCGCAAGCCGCTTCGAGGCCGCGCCGGTATCCGCCCGGATGCGGGCGAAGATGCGCCGGTTCCAGACCGACGCCATGACGGACTCGAACGGCACGCCCATGCTTTGCAGGAAGCTGTGGAAGCCCATGACGCCGAGCCCCACCGAGCGCTCGCGCATCGCCGCATAGGCGGCCGTGCTCATGCTCTCCGGCGCGTTCCCGATGAAGTCCTCCAGCACATTGTCGAGGAAGCGCATCACGTCCTCGATAAAGCCGGGCGCCTTCTCCCATTCCAGATAGCGCTCAAGATTGAGTGAGGAGAGGCAGCACACGGCCGTGCGCTCGCCGCCGCGATGGTCGGGGCCGGTCGGCAGCACGATTTCCGCGCAGAGGTTGGAGGTCTTCACCTCGAGGCCCGCCAGCTTGTGGTGCTCCGGCCGTGCGCGGTTCACATGGTCGATGAAGATGAGATAGGGCTCGCCCGTCTCGATCCGCGCCGTCAGGATGCGAATCCAGAGGTCGCGGGCGCGGATGCGGTGCTGCACGCTGTGGTCGCGCGGGCTGATGAGCGCCCATTCCTCGTCCGCCTCGACGGCGCGCATGAAGGCGTCCGGCACCAGCACGCCGTGATGCAGGTTGAGCGCCTTGCGGTTGGGGTCGCCGCCGGTGGGCCGGCGTAGCTCCACGAACTCCTCGATCTCCGGGTGGCTCGCCTGCATGTAAACCGCCGCCGAGCCGCGCCGGAGGCTGCCCTGGCTGATGGCCAGCGTGAGCGAATCCATGACGCGCACGAAGGGGATGACGCCGGAGGTGCGCCCGTTCTGGCCGACCTTCTCGCCGATGGAGCGCAGATTGCCCCAATAGCTGCCGATGCCGCCGCCGCGCGCCGCGAGCCATACGTTCTCCGTCCAGAGCCCGACGATGCCCTCCAGGCTGTCGTCGGCCTCGTTCAGGAAGCAGGAGATCGGCAGGCCGCGCTTCGTGCCGCCGTTGGACAGCACGGGCGTGGCCGGCATGAACCAGAGCCGGGAGATGTAGTCGTAGAGGCGCTGGGCATGCGCGCTGTCGTCGGCGAAATGCCCGGCGACCCGGGCGAACAGGTCCTGGTAGGATTCGCCCGGCATCAGGTAGCGGTCTTCCAGCGTTTCCCGGCCGAATTTCGTCAGCAGGCCGTCGCGGCTGCGGTCAAGCGCGACGCGGATTCCGCGCTCGTTCTGATAGACCTCATGGGCGGTAAGGCCGCGCAACAGCGGCGCCGAGTCATCCGTCGCGCGGTCCCGGAGCTCCAATGCGCCTGCGCCGTCCATGCTTCGCCTCCACACACAACCCGTGCGCAGTTTTTCCCCATTACCCACAACATCTTGTAGGTCGCGGTCGCCATGACCGAAACTTCAGTGTAACGGAAAAGCGGCGCGGTTGCACACGGAAAAGTGAAGAGCCGGCCGGCCGGAGCGCTGGCGCCGGGCCTCTCCGGATTGTAGTTTGACGCCGGGCGCCGAGGGAGGAAGGGGGCCGGTTCATGCGAATTCTGGGACTGGTCCTGGCGGCGGGGCTGCTTGCCGGCATGGCCGCGCCGGCCGCCGCGGACGCCGCAGACGGGGCGAAGCTCTTCAAGAAGAAATGCACGACCTGCCACCGCCTCGACGAGACCGGCAAGAAGAAGGTCGGCCCGAACCTCTGGGGCGTGGTCGGCCGGCCCATCGCCTCGGCGCCGGGCTTCAGATATTCCAAGGGGCTCAGCAAGCACAAGGGCAAGACCTGGACCGAGGAAAATCTGGACGCCTGGCTGACCAAGCCGAGAGCGTTCGCAAAGGGCACGCGCATGGCGTTTCCGGGCTTCAAGAAGGCCGAACAGCGCGCGGCCGTCATCGCTTATCTGAGGAGTGCGGTTGAATGAGAGCACTGCTGGCGGGAATTCTGGCGCTCGCCTGCGTTTCCGGGGCGCAGGCGGCGGCGCCGGAGCGCGTCCGCATCGCGGGCGAGGTCATCGATACATGGTGCTATGTCACCGAAATCATGTTCGCCGAGGGCACGGCGCATCACCAGTGCGCGGTCTGGTGCGCGGTGGGCGGCATCCCGGTCTCCATCAAGGGCGATGACGGGACGGTCTATATGGTGCTCCGCATCGAGGATGAGGACCCGGTGGACAATCCGCGCGTAATCGACATCCAGTCCCACCGGGTCACGGTGGACGGCGACCTCTACAAGCGCGACGGCGTCAACTACCTGATCGTGACCGAGGTCGCGGAGGACGGCGGCGTCGTCAACCTGACCCATGAAGAATACGGCATCATGCCGTTCGGGGAGTGAGCGCCATGCGTATCCTGTCCGCCCTTTTGGGCCTTCTGCTGATCGCCGGCCCCGCCTTCGCCGCCGAGGAATGGGGTATCGACCATGAGGAGAAGGCGCGGCTGACCGTGACCGTCGTCGATATCGCCTGCGTGCTTACCGGCGACTGCCCCGAGAATTGCGGCGGCGGCAAACGCCAGCTCGGCCTGCTCACTGAGGAAGGCCGGCTCATTCCGGCTGCGAAGAATTTCGATCCCTTCGCCGGCACGCAGGCCGACCTCGTGCCCTTCTGCGGCAAGAAGACGATTGTGGACGGGCTGCTGATCGAGAACCCGAAGCTGCCGATGTTCGCCGTGCAGTTCAAGAAATCCGCGGACCCGGACGGCAAGTGGGCGCGCGGCAACTGGTTCGTCAAGGAATGGGCCAAGGCCAATCCGGACAAGGAGGCGAACCAGTGGTTCCGCCACGATGCGCGCATCGTGGCCAAGATCGAGCGCACCGGGAAACTCGGGATTCCGGGTCTCAAGCTGGAGGAGTAGCAGCCCGTTTCCCGAGGCCCCGGCTGCTCCTCTGTCACGCCCGAACGTCATCCCCCCGTCATGCCCGGACTTGTTCCGGGCATCTCTCTCAGGGCACTCGCGGCGGCGGAAGCGGATGGCCGGAACAAGTCCGGCCATGACGACTTGGGACGGCCGGCCATGACGGGATGTAGAGCCTCGGACAACGGCGCGTGAGCGTCTGAACAGGGCGCTAAACGCCGTCCCCGACGAAGGGGTTTCCGGCCCGTTCGGCGGCGAAGGTGGACATCGGCCCGTGCCCCGGCAGGAAGGTTATGTCGGAGCCGAGCGGCCAGAGCCTGGTGCGGATCGAGCGGATGAGCGCCGCGTGGTCGCCGCCCGGCAGGTCGGTCCGGCCGACCGAGCCCTGAAACAGCACGTCGCCCACCACGGCGAGGTTCGAGGGCCGGTGGAAGAAGATCACATGACCCGGCGTGTGTCCGGGGCAGTGGCGCACTTCCAGCACAAGGTCGGAGACCGTCACCTCGTCGCCCTCGTCGAGCCAGCGCGCGGGCTCGAAGGCGAGCGCGGGGCCGAAGCCGAGCTGCTCCGCCTGTTCCGGCAGGCCCTCGATCAGGAAGCGGTCGGCCTCATGCGGGCCTTCGATGGGCACGCCAAGCTGCTCGGCGAGCGCCCCCGCCCCGGCGGCGTGATCGACATGGCCGTGGGTCAGCAGGATCTTCTCGACTGCCACCCCGGCCTGCCCGACAGCGGCGAGAATGCGTGGCAGGTCGCCGCCCGGATCGATCACTGCGCCCGTCATGGTCGCCTCCGACCATATGATCGAGCAGTTCTGCTGGAACGGCGTGACCGGCACGATCTGTCCCTTGAGCCCCATGAGCAATGCCCCCTCCGTTGCGGCGATACTATAGTGTTGTCTTCGCCGTCTTTCGCGGGAGAGTCCGATGGCGATTCAGGGCTATGCCGATCTCGATGCAACCGAACTCGCCCGTCTGATCGGGCGCGGAGAGCTTTCCGCCCTCGAGGTCCTGGAGAAGGCGGTCGAGCGGGCCGAGCGCGTCAATCCCCGGCTCAACGCCCTTGTCTATCCCTGGTACGACCACGCGAAAGAACGGATTCGGGAGGGTCTGCCCCAAGGGCCGTTTCATGGCGTGCCGTTCCTGCTGAAGGACCTCTACCAGGACTATGAAGGCCAGAAGCAGAGCAATGGTTGCCGCGCGCTCGCGGGAACCGTCGCCGGGCAGGACGGCGAGATGGTCAGCCGCTACAAGGCCGCCGGCCTCAGCATTTTCGGGCGGACGGCCTCGCCGGAATTCGGCCTCTCCACGACCACGGAGTCCGCGCTTCACGGCCAGACGCGCAACCCCTGGAACCCGGAGCTCACCTCCGGCGGCTCGTCGGGCGGCGCGTCCAGCATGGTGGCGGCGGGCGTCCTGCCGATGGCGAACGCCTCCGACGGCGGCGGCTCGATCCGCGTGCCGGCCTCCTGCACCGGGCTGTTCGGGCTGAAGCCGACGCGCGGGCGCAATCCCATGGGGCCGCTTGTCGGCGAGGGCTGGTCCGGTCTTGCGACCGTCCATGCCGTTTCGAGAAGCGTGCGGGACAGCGCCCTGCTTCTCGACTGCACCGCGGGCCCCGATCTCGGCGCGCCCTACTGGGCCGAGCCGCCCGAGCGGCCCTTCGCGGAAGAAGTGGGCAGGGAGGTGGCCGGCATGAAGGCGGCCGTCCTTCGCGAAGCATGGTTCGGCGTCGAAACGCATCCCGACTGCCTGGAGGCCGTCGATAAAGCGGCGGGGCTCTGCCGGGGCCTCGGCCTCGAGGTGGAGGAGGCGAGCCTCCCCATTCCCCGCGAGCTGCTCGATGCCGACATGCAGATCATCTACGCCAATGCGCGCGAGACGGTGGAGTTGGTCGAGCAGGTTCTCGGCCGCCCGGCGACCGAAGAGGATGTGGAAAAGAACAACCTCGCCATGGCGCGGCGCGACCGCAGCACCGGGGCCGACTATGTGCGCGCGCTCAACGGCATCCATGCGCTCGGCCGGCTCGTGGCGCGCTTCTTCCTCGATTTCGATCTTCTCATCACGCCCACCATGCCCGTTCCTCCGATGCCGCTCGGGCTGCTGTCCCCATCGCGGGAGGACGCAGAGGCGCAGTGGCGGGATGTCATGCGCACCATCGCCTTCACCTCGGTGTTCAACGCATCCGGCAATCCGGCCGCCTCCGTTCCGCTGCACTGGAACCGGGACGGCCTCCCCATCGGTGTTCAGTTCGTCGCCCCCTACGGAGACGAAGCAGGCCTGTTCCGCATCGCCTCGGCGCTGGAGGAGGCCGCCCCCTGGGCCCACCGCCGCCCGCCGATACACGCCGGCTGAAAGGCGGGTCGCGGGCTTATGCTGCGCGGATGCAGCGGACCATGTGCTGGGGAGAGAGCTGGGTGGCGGGCGGCGGGGTCTCGCAGGCGGGCTCGGCGAAGCGGCAGCGGGGCGCGAAGGCGCAGCCGGGCGGCAGCCGCGTCATGTCCGGCGGCGAGCCCGGAATGGCCTCCAGCGTCTGGCCGCGGAGCGAGCCGTGGACGGTCGAGGAGAGCAGCCCCTGGGTATAGGGGTGGCGGGGATTGCCCATGATCTCGCGCACCGGTCCCGTCTCGACGAACCGGCCGCCATACATCACCGCGATACGGTCCGCGATCTCGACCGCCACGCCCACATCGTGGGTGACAAAGATGACGGCCATGCCGAGTTCACGCTGCAATTCCCGGAGCAGCAGGAGGATCTGGATCTGCACCGTCGCATCGAGCGCGGTGGTCGGCTCGTCGGCAAGCAGCAGGCTCGGATTGCAGCAAAGGGCGAGCGCAATCATCGCCCGCTGGCGCATACCGCCCGACAGCTCGTGCGGATAGGCGCGCAGCCGCCGCTCGGGCGAGGGGATGCGCACCCGGTCCAGCAGGTCGATCGCGCGCCGTCGGGCCTCCTCGCGGCCCGTCCCCTCATGGCGGATAATCGTCTCGGTGATCTGCCTACCGACGGTATAGACGGGGTCGAAGGCCACCATCGGCTCCTGGAAGATCATGCCGACCTCGGTGCCGCGCAGGTCCGCGAGCGCGCGGTGGCTCATCGCCATCACATCCTGTCCCGCAAGCTCGATCCGGCCTGAAAGCGCGGTCCGGCGGGGCGGAAGCAGGCGCATCAGGGCGCGCAAGGTGACACTCTTGCCGGAGCCGGACTCGCCGAGAATGCAGAGCACCTCGCCGGGGTCGAGCGTGAAGGAGACGCCGTTCACCGCATTCACCGTGGCGTCCCGCCCGGTGAAGCGGACCGTGACATCCTCCGCGCGGAGGACCGGAGCCGTTGCCGGCGCTGCCATGCTCAGGCCGGCGCCTGGCTGTGGCCGGAGCCGGCGCTGCGCATGTGGCAGGCGACGAGATGGCCGGCACCGCCTGCCGCGTCCTCTCCGGCCGCCGGCCCGAGCCGGGGTTCGGCGCGGCTGCAGACATCCTCGGCGAAGCGGCAGCGCGTGTGGAAGCGGCATCCGGGCGGCGGGTCGATGGGGTTGGGCGGGTCGCCTACCAGCGGCGGGGTCTCGGTCCGCCGGTCGGGGTCCATCGACGGCATGGCCGAAAGCAGCGCCTCCGTATAGGGATGCTGCATGCGGTCGTAGATTTCGGCCGTCGGGCCGATCTCCACCACCTTGCCGAGATACATCACCAGCACCCGGTCGCTCATATACTGCACGACATTGAGGTCGTGCG
>JAPOZD010000144.1:9330-11945 GCA_026706245.1 Alphaproteobacteria bacterium | reverse complement strand
GAAGCCCAGAAAACGGAATGGAATACCCAGAGCCCATGCCCGGACAGGCCACAGCATATGCGCCTCGTGCATGCAGATCATGACATCCCATGACATATCGCAGAGGGTCCCGCCGGCCCGCATGACAAAACATGACATCTCGTGACATATCCCTGAAGTGGGCCCCTGGGCTCGAAAAGGAGGATACGGAATGGATTTGCCGACAATGGGGGTGGGGTCCTATGCGGCGCCGGGCTGGCTCTTCCTCTTCCGGGAGGCCATGCGCGCGGGCCGGACCGGCGCGGAGGACGTCGAGGAAGCCTTCGACGACGCAACCCGCATCGCAATCGCCGACCAGATCGAGGCGGGCGTGGACATCCTGTCCGACGGCGAACTCCGCAGGAGCCGGTTCGTCTATGAGATGTATGACCGGCTGACCGGGATCGAGCGGATTCCGGCCGGCCGGCGGCTCGGCGTGCCGGGCTACGACCGCGCGCCGAACTTCACCGCCCGGGAACGGGTGGCGGCGCCCGACGGGCTCGGCATCGCGGCCGAATTCCGCCGCCTCAGGGAGCTGGCGCCCGGCAGGCGGCTCAAGGTCGCATTTCCCGGCCCCCTGACCTTCATGCCCAAGATTGCGCCCGAAGGCCCCTATGGCGGCGACAGGGCGGCGCTGCTCGACGACATCGCCGGCATTGTGAGGGACGAACTCGACAGGCTAGCGGGCGAAGGCGCCGAACTCATCCAGATCGACGAGCCGGGCTTCACCGACCTCTCGCACGGCATGGACAGCAGGTCCTGCGCCGAAGCGGTCAACGCCGCCATTGCCGGCCATGCGGACCGCGTCGCGGTTCATATCTGCTTCGGCAACAATGCGTCCCGGCCCTATTCGCCGCGCGGTTTCGCCCGCCTGTTGCCGGGCATGGCCATGCTGGACTGCTCGATGCTGGTGCTGGAATTCGCCAACCGGGAAATGGCGGACCTCGACGCATTGCCGGCTTTGGCCGAGCGCTACCGGATCGCGGCCGGCGTGATCGACGTGAAGTCGTTCCACATCGAAACGCCTGTAGAAGTGGCCGCGCGCCTGGAGAGGGTGCTGGAGGTGGTGCCGCGGGAGCGCCTCTGGGTTACCGCCGATTGCGGCTTCTCGGCGCTGCCGCGCTGGCTCGCAAGGGAGAAGCTGCGTGCGATGGTCGCAGGAACCCGCCTCGTGCGGGGTGACGTTCCGGATCAGGCCCAGCCGGAGAGATAGATGACCTGGAATGTCGCCGCCTGCCGGCCGGTGTATTGCGAGGCGAGTTCCGCGAACAGCGCGCGGCGCGCGAAGTGGCGCGGCCGCGCCGCCAGCGCATTGGTCTCGCCCATGGCGCGAAGGTCGGCCATCAGTTTGAAGGGCGACTCGTAAGTGACCCGGATGGTGTCCAGATCGGCGACCGGCAGCTCGAATCCGGCCCGCTGCAGCAGCCCCGCGGCATCGCGCAGATCCGCGAAAGGGGAAACCCTGGGCGCCGCGCCGCCGGAAGCGGCCGCATCGGCGGCCAGCAGGCCCTGGCGCAGTTCGGTCAGCGTTTCGCCGCCGAAGAGGCTTGCGAGGAAAAGGCCGCCGGGCTTGAGCGCGCGCCTTATCTGGGCGAGCGCGCCCGGAAGGTCCTGCGTCCAGTGCAGGGCGAGATTGCTTGCGATCAGGTGGAAGCTCTGCGGCCCGAAGGGCAGGTTGTCCTCCTCGCCGACAGCGCCTGTGCCACCACCGGCGCGGCAAAGCGCCTCCGACGCCTCCAGGCGGATGAGGGCCTCGATGCCGCCCCGGCCGTGCAGCGCGCGCGCCAGCACGCCGTCGCGAGCGCCGATATCGAGCGCGACCGGGAAGCTGACGGTCACATCGTCGAGGCGGTCCGCCAGCCGCTCCGCCACTTCGCGAAACAGGAAATCCGCGCCGGGCGGCGCAGCGGCGGCGCGGTCGCGGTGGCGGCGAAGGGCGCCCCGGTCGAAGAGTTGCGGTATCATCGACGTCCCGCTGCGCCGGAAGGAAACCCCATGAGCGAGAACTATAGCGCGATCTCGGCCGAAGCGTTGCGCGAGGCGCTGGAGGGAGAGGGCGAACTGGCCGTCATCGACTTTCGCGAGGAAGGTTCGTTCGCGCCCGCGCACCTGCTGCATGCCTGCAATGTCCCGCTCTCCCGGCTCGAGCTCGAAATCCGCGCCCTCGTGCCGCTCATGGCGACCAGGATCGTCGCCACCGACAGTGGCGGGGGACTGGCCGAGCGCGGCGCGGCGCGGCTTCGCGAACTTGGCTACGGGAATGTCGTCCTGTTCGCGAACGGCGTCGAAGCCTGGCAGCAGGCGGGCTACGAGGTGTTCTCGGGCTTCAATGTGCCGAGCAAAGCCTTCGGCGAATATGTTGAGCACGCCTATGACACGCCCTCCGTCTCGGCCGAGGAACTCAGGGACATGCTCGAGGGGCCGGATCCGGTTGTCGTGCTGGACAGCCGGCCGATGGACGAGTTCCGCAATATGAACATTCCGACCGGGATCTGCTGTCCGGGGGCGGAGCTGGTCTATCGCGTCCACGACCTTGCGCCGTCGCCGGAGACGACGGTCATCGTCAACTGTGCCGGGCGGACGCGCAGCATCATCGG
>JAPOZD010000144.1:0-9320 GCA_026706245.1 Alphaproteobacteria bacterium | reverse complement strand
ATCATCGGCGCGCAATCGCTCATCAATGCCGGCATTCCGAACCGGGTGGCGGCGCTCCGTAACGGCACGATGGGCTGGCATCTGGCCGGCCTGGAACTGGAGCGCGGCAATGAGCGCCCCGCGCCGAATCCGAGCGCGGCCGGGCTGCAGGCGGCGCGCGATTGGGCCAGGGCGGTCGCCGAGCGGTTCGAGGTGCCGGTCGTCAGCGCCATTCCGCCCGCGCCGGACCGGACCACTTACATTTTCGATGTCCGCCACCCGCACGAATTCGAGGCGGGGCATCTGAAGGGCTCGCGTTCGGCGCCCGGCGGGCAGCTGGTGCAGGCGACCGACCGCTATGCGGCGGTGCGGGGCGCGCGCATCTTCCTGGTGGACGATAACGGCATCCGCGCGGCCATGACCGCGCACTGGCTCCGGCAGATGAACTGGGACGCGGCCGTGCTGGAAGGCGCGCTGGAGGGCGGCGCGCTGGAGACCGGGCCTGGCGATTGCGACATTCCGGGTCTGGCCGATGTGCCGACGGTCGGCCCGGAGGCCGTCGAAGGCGCGGTCGTGGTCGATTTCGCCGACAGCAAGACATACGCCGAGGGCCACATTCCGGGAGCCTGGTTTGCGGTCCGCTCGCGGCTTGCCTCGGCGCGCTTGCCGGACTCCGACCGCTATGTCTTCACCTCGCCGGACGGGCGGCTGGCGTACTTGGCTGCGGCAGACTTCGACCGCCCGGTCGCCGTGCTGGAGGGCGGCACGCAGGCATGGGCCGGGCCGCTGGAAAGCGGGGCTCTGCACATGGCGGATACGGCCGACGATGTGTGGCTCAAGCCCTATGAGCAGGCCGGGACCGTGGAGGAGAACATGCAGGCTTACCTCGACTGGGAGACCGGCCTGGTGGAACAGCTCGACCGCGACGGCACGACACGGTTCTGGAGCCGTCCCGCCTGATCCGGTCCGGTGTTTCCCGGAACGGGGGCTGCGGCATTTGCGCGGCGGCTGCTGGACCTCGCTCTGCCGCCGCGCTGCGCCTTTTGCCGGGGCCCGGTGGCGGACCCGGCGACTCTCTGCGGGGCCTGCTGGTCGGACCTCGAATTCATTGCCGAGCCGCTGTGCGGCAGTTGCGGACGGCCCTTCGCCTTCCAGGCGGACGGCGGCTCGCTTTGCGGCGCGTGCATGGCAAAACACCCCGCCTATGACCGGGCAAGAAGTGCATTGGTTTACGCCGGTAACGCGAGAAAGCTAATCCAGAGCTTCAAATTTCGCGACGAGACCGGACTGGCGCCGCTGCTGTCAACATGGGCGCGGGAAGCCGGCGCGGCACTGCTGAAGGATGCGGACTGGATCGCGCCGGTGCCGCTTCACTGGATGCGGCTCTACCGGCGGCGCTACAACCAGGCTGCGCTGCTGGCGGGGCGTCTCGCTGCCGGAGGGGAGGCGGCCTTCGCTCCCGATCTCTTGCGGCGCATAAGGCGCACGCGCCCGCAAACGGAGCTTGGGCGTAATGAGCGGGGACGCAATGTTGCCGGCGCATTCCGCGTCGCGCCCGCTTGGCGGGACCGGGTCCGCGGTGCACGAATCGTTGTCGTGGACGACGTGTTGACGACCGGGGCGACGCTCGAGGCCTGCGCGCGGACTCTCAAGCGCGCCGGCGCGGCCCGCGTCGATGCGTTGACCGTAGCCCGCGTCGATAGCCCGGATCGGGTTTAGCCGACGACTTCGCAGGCGCTGAAGAAATAGGCGATCTCGCGCGCCGCGCTCTCGGGAGAGTCGGAGCCGTGGACGGAATTCGCTTCGATCGACTCGCCGTAGTCCTTGCGGATTGTGCCTTCGGCGGCATTGGCCGGGTTGGTGACGCCCATGATTTCCCGATTGAGTTCGATGGCGCCCTCGCTTTCGAGCACCTGCACAACGACAGGGCCAGAGGTCATGAACGTGCAAAGATCGTCGAAAAAGGGCCGCTCGCTGTGCTCGGCGTAAAAGCCTTCCGCCTGCTCCCGCGTCAGCCGGATGCGTTTCTGGGCCACGATCCTGAGCCCGGCCTTCTCCAGCCGGGCGATGATCTCTCCCGTCAGATGGCGTCGGGTCGCGTCGGGCTTCACGATGGACAGTGTGCGTTCGGTCGCCACTTCAGGTCTCCTCCCCAGCACGGCGGGCGCGGCGTTATAGCCATGCCGCCCTGCCCGCACAACGGCGCTATTCGGACTGCGGCCAGCCCTGCGGCCCGAACCGCAGATATACGGGCCGGCTTCCCTCGTCGCGGAATGCGGCAAACCGGTCGCGGGCAATGTCCCGCATTGCGGGGTCGCGCCGGTCGAACAGATAGGCGGTGCCGGCGAATCCTTCGCGTCCGTCCAGCAGCGCGTCGTCCACCAGGACGAGCAGGTCGGCCGCATTGGGGTTTCCGGCTGCCGCCGTCAGCCATACCGGATGCTCGGCGGGGTCGCCCTCGCATCCATGCGGCAGGAAGCTGTCATTGCGATAGGTCCAGAGCCCCTGGTCCAGCGCCGTCACCCGCTCTTCCTGGCCGAGGCGGACGCCTCGGCCAGCGCTGCTTCCAGCAGCCGGCCCAGGCCGAGGTCCAGCGGCGCGCCGTCCAGGTCGTAGAAGACCGGCGGGTCAGCTTTCGCAGACATCCCGGACCAACCGGTCGAGCAGGCGCACGCCGTATCCCGTGGCGCCCTTCGGCACGGTCGGACGCGCCTTGCCCGTCCAGGCCGTGCCGGCAATGTCGAGGTGGGCCCAGGGAGTCTCGCCGACGAAGCGCTTGAGGAACTGCGCCGCCGTTATGGCGCCTGCCTCGCGTGAGGAGCCGATGTTCCGCATGTCGGCGATAGGCGACTCCAGCATCTTGTCGTAGGCGTCGTGCAGCGGAAACCGCCACAGCTTCTCGTCCACGGCCGCGCCGGCCGATATCAGCGACTCCGCAAGCGCATCGTTGTTGGAAAACACGCCGGCATACTCGTGGGCAAGCGCCATCACCATAGCACCGGTCAGCGTCGCCAGATCGACCACGGCGCGCGGTTCGTAACGCTCGATGACATAGGCCAGCAGGTCTGCCAGAACGAGGCGGCCTTCGGCGTCGGTGTTGATGACCTCGACCGTCTGTCCGGAGTAGCTGGTCACGACATCGCCGGGCCGCTGGGCCGTCGCCGAGGGCATGTTTTCCACCAGGCCCACGATACCGACGACATTTGCGGCCGCCTTGCGCCCGGCAACAGCCCTCATGGCCCCGGCGACAGCGGCGGATCCGCCCATGTCCCATTTCATCTCTTCCATGCCGCCGCTCGGCTTTATGGAGATGCCGCCGGTATCGAAGGTGACGCCCTTGGCGATCGGCGGCCCCTCCCCGCCGCGCCAGTGCATGACGACCACCCGGGCTTCGCGCGCGCTTCCCTGCGCCACGCCCAGCAGCGTGGCCATTTTCAGTTCTTCGAGCGCCGCCCGGTCGAAGACTTCCACGGAAACGCCGAGCGCTTCCAGCTCGCGAAGCCCGTCCGCATAGCTCTCCGGATAAAGGACATTGCCTGGCTCCGAGACGAAGTCGCGCGCGAAGGCAACGGCCTCTACCACCCTGGCGCCGTCTTCCTCGTAGGACCGGCGGGCAGCGTCGGTATCGGGCGCCGCGATGACAAGTTCCGTGAGCGCCGGCTTGTCCTTGTCCTCCAGCTTCGTGCGGTATTTGTCGAATCGGTAAGCTGCAAGGGCTGCGCCAAGGCCGGCGGCAGAGGCGGAGCCGGTCTGCGGCCAGACCAGTGTCGCCGAGCCGGACCCCGACTTTGCGAGCGCGGAATAGACAGTGCCGCCCACATCTTCAGCGAGCCGGGCATCCAGCTCCTCTCCGACACCGATAATCAGGACCCGCTCTGCGTCCAGACCGGAAGGCGCTATCACTTCGATCGCAGCCTTCGCTTCGCCGTCGAAACGGGAGGCCGCCATCGCTTTCGAAAGGGCGCCCGATGCAGCGGCGTCCGCTTCAGCCGCCAGGCCTTCCAGAGCCCCTCCTTTTGCGACTGTGAGCACTAGGGCTCCGGAACGGGGCAGGGCGGGAGCGGCGAAAGAAACCTTCATCGTGACCCTCATGCGGCTTGTCTGATTTTCAGTAAAGCAGCATACAGGCGCACGATGCGCCAGACCGATCTTTACGTCCTGCGGCGTCTGCTTGTCGCGCTCTTTGCCGCGGCCGGCGCCTTGGCCCCTCTGCTGTTGCTGGCGACGGCGCTTCGTTTCGTCGATGACATCGTGGAACGCGGCATTGCCATCGAAATGTTCGCGGCGCTTGTCATGCTGGCGCTGCCGTATCTGGCGGGGGTGGCACTGCCTCTGGCGTTGCTGATTTCCGTCCTGCTTGTCTATGTCCGGATGGCTTCCGACAGCGAGGTGATCGTGATGCGCGCGGCCGGCGTCAGCGACCTGCGTCTGGCGACGCCGGCATTGTTGCTGGGACTGGCAGTCATGGGAGCCGTTACCTGGAACGCGCTCGTATTGGCGCCGGCCTCGGAGAGGGAGCTTCGGGACCTCCGGTCGAGCTTGAAGGACCGTCTTTCGGTGCTGTTCGTCCGGCCGGGCGTCTTCCGGCAGATCGGCCGCGACATGACGCTGTATGTCCAGGACGGTGTCGGCGCGAGCGAGTATTCCGGAATTCTGCTGCAGGACGACAAGGATCCCGACCGGCGCATTACCTACATGGCCGAGAGGGGGACCGTGACGATAGCGGACGGCGTGCCAAGACTGGTCGCATTCAATGGAAGCCGGCAGGAAATAGACCGGAAAACCGGCCGCCTGACCCTCGTATATTTCGATAGCAACACGATTGAACTGAACTTGCCGGCTATTCCGAAGAGGTCGCGCAGCCGGCGGGAACGGACATTGGGCGAATTGCTGAATCCTTCCGTCGAAGAGGTCGGACAGGCGAATGTGGCGAAGCACAAGGCGGAAGCGCATTTCCGACTGGCCAGCGGCCTTATGCCCGGCGCCGTGACCGCCGTGGCGCTTACATGCCTGCTCATGGGGGGCGTAAGCCGTAACGGCCACTCCTTCAGGCCGGCCCTGGCCGGCGCGCTTGCGTTCGGCCTTCTGGTGGGAGCTTTTGCGGTGAAGGCGGCAGTGGCGAAGCTGCCGGCGCTTGCAGGGCTTCAATATGCTATCGGGGCGGCGCCTATCCTGATCGGGTTCGCGCTGCTGGCAATGGGCGGCCGCCGCCGTCCGTTGGCCGTCTGATAGAGAGGCGCGGCGCGGATGGAACAATTCGGAGTGCTCTCCCGCTATCTGGCCCGACGGTTTTTCGTATGGGTCTGCATCGTGCTGGTCGTATTGGGGGCTCTCGTCTGGCTCGTCGGCATGATCGAGCTGTTGCGCCGGTCCGGGTCGAGAGACGAAGCGACATTCGGAATCGTGCTTGAGATGGCGACGCTGGAATTGCCGACGACGCTGGAGCTCCTGCTGCCGTTCGCAGTGCTCTTCGGCAGCTTGTTCGCTTTCGACCGTCTTGGACGGCACAACGAATTGACAGCTGCACACGGGGCCGGCGTCTCGGTCTGGAAGCTGTTGCTGCCGGCGCTGGCGATCGCATTCGCGCTGGGCGCCGGAAAGGTGGTGTTTTATGGCCCGCTCGCAGCGGCCGCCCAGGGGCGCTTCGAACGCCTCGAAGCGCGATATTTCGGCAGCGCGGCTCCGGTATCGTCGATCTCCCGGTCCGGGCTGTGGCTGCGGGAAGTCGCCGACGGGGACCTGACCGTTCTGTTCGCAGACCGGGTCGGCAGGGAACGCATCCTGCATGACGTGGTGCTCTATCGTTTCGAGGGGTTGCGCAACTTTCGCAACCGCCTGGACGCCGATTCGGCGGAATTGCGTGACGGCCACTGGTTTCTGGAAGGCGTTTGGAAAGCTGACTCCCGCGGCGTGCCCGTCCGCCGGGTTGCAGAGAGGATTCCTACAACGCTCAGTTGGGAGCATATCGAAGACGGTCTGACCGGCCCGGGGACCATGTCGGTCTGGAGATTGCCGGCATATATCGAGGCATTGGAGGAGGCGGGCTTTCAGGCGCGAAAGCATCGACTCAGATTCCATGCGCTGCTTGCATCCGTCGTCCTGACTGCAGCGATGCTGTTGATCGGGGCAACGGTCTCGATACGGTCGCGGCGGCGCGGCGGGACGGCGGTCATGCTTTCCGTTGGCGTCGTGGCCGGTTTCCTGCTGTATATCCTGTCGGATGTCGTTTTCGCTCTTGGCCTGTCGGGGCGGGCTCCGGTCGTGCTGGCGGCCTGGACGCCGGCGGCCGCGGCGGTGATGCTGGGCTGCGCTGCGCTCTTGCATCTGGAGGACGGCTAACGGCATAACTGCAACTGCCGAGACGGACGGAAACGGCGAAGATGCGTAGCGTGTGCCTGCGGTTTGTTCTCTTGTTCTGCGGTCTGGCCGCCTGCAGTGTTGCCCAGGCCCAGCAGGCCGGCCGGATCGTGGCGGTCGTCAACGACGATATCATCACCCGATACGATGTGATTGCCCGGCTGGGCATCGCGCTGTCTTCCTCCAATGTCCGGGATACTCCGGAGATCCGCCGCCGGCTCGGGTCCCAGATTCTGCGAACCCTTATGGATGAACGTCTGCAAAGCCAGGAAGCGGGCCGGCTCGGAGTCCGCGTGAGCGAACGCGAGGTCCAACGGCAAATCGAGGACATCGAAAAGCGCAATAACCTTCCACCCGGAGGGCTGGTCCAATTCTTCCGCAACAACAGACTCGATATCGAGGCGCTGAAGGAGCATCTGCGGGTGGAAGCCGCCTGGAGCACGGTGGTGGCCCGGCGGATCGCGCCGCGCATCGAGGTTGGAGCGGGCGAGATCGACGCGCGCCTCGCGGAACGGCGCGCTGCCGTCGGCTCCAAAGAGTATGTCGTTTCGGAAATCTTCCTCGAACTGGATGACCCGGCAAGGGAAGGCGAGGTCCGCGGCGCCGTGGAGGGAATCGTGGCGCAATTGCGTGCCGGCGCCTCCTTTGAGGGGCTGGCCAGACAGTTCTCGCAATCCTCTTCCGCAGCTATCGGCGGCGATCTCGGGCGTGTGCGGGCCGGGCAGCTCGACACCCGCCTGGAGGCCGCGCTCGACGCACTGAGTCCCAATGGCGTTTCCGCTCCGGTTCGCCTTGAAGACGGCTTCTACATCCTTCAGCTTCGCGAGCGGAGCGTTGTCGAAAGCGCGGCGGCGGATGACGCCAGCGAGCGGGCCGGCATTGAGAGGCGGTTGCGCGTGGAGCGCATCAGCCGGCGGGCCGACCGCTATTTGCAGGACCTGCGCCGGTCTGCATTGATATTTCGCCGGAGATGACCCTTTGCAGCCGCTCGCGCTGACCATGGGCGAACCGGGCGGCGTCGGCGGAGAGCTTGCGCTCAAGGCCTGGGCTGCACCCGGTGTTCCGGCCTTCTTTCTGGCCGGCGACGCCGGCTGGCTGTCCCGGATAGACCCTGCTGCTCCCGTCCGCGAGATAAGGTGCCCCGGCGAGGCCGCGCAGGTATTCCCCGATGCGCTGCCGGTGCTGCCCCTGCCGCTGACGGCGCCGGTCAAGCCGGGAACGGCCGATCCCGCGCATGCGCCTGCGGTTATCGCGTCCATCGAGCGGGCGGTGGCGGCGGTTCGCGCGGGCGGGGCTTCAGCGGTTGTCACGCTTCCGATCCAGAAGGAGAGCCTGACAAGCGCCGGCTTCGCCCATCCCGGCCATACCGAGTTCCTGGCGGCGCTGACCGGCGCCCGGCGCCCGGTCATGATGCTGGTCGGCAAGCACCTCCGGACGGTTCCGATGACCGTGCATGTTCCGCTTTCGGAGGTTGCAGGCCGGCTGACGGCATCCCTTGTCGAAGATACGGCGCGCATCGTCGCGCATGCCCTGCGGGCCGATTTCGGCATCGCCGCGCCGCGTCTCGTGCTGGCCGGCCTGAACCCCCATGCCGGGGAGGGCGGGGCACTGGGGCCGGAAGAGGACGCGATCATGGCTCCGGCGGCGGCCAGGCTCCGCCGGGAAGGAATCGACATTCGGGGGCCGCTCTCCGCCGACACGCTCTTCCACGGCGAAGCGCGGGCCGGCTACGACGCCGCGCTTTGCCCCTATCACGACCAGGCGCTGATTCCGGTGAAGATGCTCGATTTCCACAACGCGGTGAATGTCACGCTCGGCCTGCCGATCGTGCGGACCTCGCCCGACCACGGAACGGCGCTCGACATCGCCGGCACCGGCCGCGCGCGGCCCGACAGCCTGATTGCGGCCCTGAAACTGGCTCACGAGATGGCAGGGCGCCGTCAAGGTGTCTGACGGCAGACTGCCGCGCCCGCAGGACCTGATCCGCCGATACGGGTTGGGCGCCCGCCGCGCGCTCGGCCAGCATTTCCTGCTCGACCCCGGTATTGCGGACCGCATCGCCCGCGCGGCGGAGCCCCTGGCGGGCCGGACGGTGGTAGAGATCGGGCCCGGGCCGGGCGGTCTCACGCGCGCGCTGCTGGAGGCCGGCGCCGGGCGTATCGTCGCGGTCGAGCGCGATGCCCGCTGCGTGGAGGCGCTGGCGGAACTGGCGGCGGCCAGCGAGGGACGTCTCCGGGTGCTGGCCGCCGACGCGCTGGAGGTGGACATAGCCGCGCTCGGTCCCGCGCCGGTCAGGATCGTCGCCAATCTGCCGTACAACATCGCAACGCCCCTGCTGGTCGGCTGGCTGCGGCGCCCGGACGGCATCGAGTCCATGACGCTGATGTTCCAGAAGGAGGTGGCCGACCGGCTGCTGGCTCTGCCGGGCGGCAAGGCGCGCGGGCGTCTCTCGGTTCTCGCGCAATGGCGCGCCGAAATCCGCCGCTGTTTCGACCTGCCTCCCGGCGCCTTCACGCCGCCGCCGAAAGTGTCGTCCAGCGTGGTCGCGCTGACGCCGCGCCCCTCGCCGGTCCCTGTGCATCTGGACGATCTGGAGACGATCACGGCCCGCGCCTTCGGAGGACGGCGGAAGATGCTCCGGCGCACACTCGGCAACCTGCCCGGCCATGCGGGCCTCGACAACACGCTGCGCCCCGAGGACCTGACGGTGGACGACTTCTGCGCGCTGGCGAGGGCGCTGCGGGACAGGAGCCCGGAATAACGCCGCTTGAAACTGTCCAGCCCATGGGGCCCACTCCATCGACGTGTCATGTTTTGTCATGTTTTGTCATGCGGCGGGGGTTCCGGGATGGTTTTCCACCTGTCGGGGCCGGCGCTTCGGGCGCGTTCGAGACAGCGGGCGATGGAGGCTTCCGTGCGGCGGTGCTGCCTTTCGCGCCATGCCCTGAACTCGGGGGTCGTCAGCTTGCCGATGAATGTCCGCC
>JAPOZD010000060.1 GCA_026706245.1 Alphaproteobacteria bacterium | reverse complement strand
CGCCAGTATTCCAGTCCAGCGGCGGCGCCCGCAGGACAGTCCAGAAAGCCGCCTGCCTCTGCAAGGATGGCCTCGATGGGCAATTGCCGCGCCGTACGCCGTGCGACATCCGTTGCAGAGGGCGGGTTGCCGGACTTGTAATCGACGATGACGAGCCCGCCGTCCGTCCGCACTTCCACCCTGTCTGCGCGAGCGGTGAGGGTGAAGGGCCCTGCCGGACTGTCGAACGGCGTCTCGCCCCGAATCTCGGTCAGGATGCGCTCGATGGCGAACCGGCGGTCTGTCTCGATGGTCCAGACATTCGCTGCCGCGCGCTGGAACCGCCGGTTCCAGAAGACCGCTGCCAGAGGCCGGTCCCGGAGCGGGGCGAACGCCTCTTCGCCGATGGCGAGCAGGCGCTCCCAGGCCTCATCCGGCAGGTCCGGGCCCGGATATTCGCGCATGAAACGCTCCAGCGCCTCGTGGATTGTCGAGCCGAATTCGCGCGCTTCCGGGTCTGCGTCGATGGGGTCGAGCGGACGCAGACCGAGAATCTGCCGGGCGTAGATGCTGTAAGGGTCCTGGAGCCAGGTTGTGACGCGGGTGGCGGAAAGCTCGCGGGGCCGGGCCGCCACGGGCGGGCGGGGCCTCGGTGGTTCGGCGGGGCGCACCTCTTCCGGCCGGTCCAGTTCCGCCTGCCAGGCAGCCCAGCGCCGGTCCTCGATGTCGCGTCCGAGCGCCCGGGCCACGGTCTCCAGCCGCTGCAGCCAGGGGGAGGGCACGGTCGGGTCCGTGCCTACCCGCTCGGAGCGCGTCAGCACGACCTCGCCCGAATTCAGCGCCTGGGCGAAGTCGTGCGCGGCAAGGCCATGCCGGACCTCCGCCGGCGGCAGGCCGAACTGCATGCGCATCTCGCGGCTCATCCACGGGTCGGGCGCGGGCTCGGCCGGCCACGCGCCCTGGTTCAGCCCGGCGAGCACCAGCCGGCCCGCGCGTTGCAGCCGCGCCTCCAGCGGCCCCAATATGGCGAGGCCCGGATGGCGCGGGCGGGCCATGCGCACCGTCTGCCCGGCGGCAAGCTCGTCGAAGAGCGCGGCATAGTCGGCGGGCTGGATGGGCTGCCAGGTCCCGGCCGCTTCGCCGAGCTCCGCCAGAAGCTCCGCCGCCGCTTCACCGTCCGCGCCGCGCCAGAGCCGGGCTTCGCCGGCCAGGGTCTCCGCCGTTTCGACATGCGCCGCCAGCAGGTCGGCAAGCGCCGCCTCCTGCCGCCGGTGGACCGTCCGCAGCGGCTCGAAGGCGCGGGCGATCTGCTGCGCCGTCTTGCCGATACGCTTGTCCTTCGCTCCTTTCGCTGCCTGCAGAAACCCGTCCAGGCCGTTGCCAGGGCGCGGCCCGCGCAGCAGCGCCCGTTCCAGCCGGCGGACGGCCCGGCGGAAGCGCACGGGCTCCATGCCGCAGGCCGCAAGCGGATGCTTGAGGGCGGCCAGCAGTTCGGCGGGCGCAAAGTCCGCCGCCGCGGCATGGGCGACAAGGCGCAGGAAGGCGCCCGCGGGCGTCCTGCCGAGCGGCGCGCCGGCGCTTTCGTCCGCCAGCAGGCCCCAGCGGCCGAGCTCCACCGAGACCCGCCGGGCGAGGTCGCGGTCGGGCGTCACGAGGGCAGCGCTCTCGCCGCCCTCCACCGCTTCGCGCAGCATGAGGGCGACGGCGCCGGCCTCCGCCGCGGGATTGGCGAAGCGGGCGACCGTCAACCCTTCCGCGCCGTCGCCGATGTCAGGCGCAAGGCTCCGCCAGGCCTCGGTCGTCTCCGCCGGCCGCATGGCTTCGGCCACCAGCCGGCTGCGGGCCGAGGGCCGGGTTTCCGGCCAGTCCGGCACCGCGGCGCGCTCGACGCCCAGCCTTTCGAGCAGCCGCTTCAGCGCCCATTGCGGATGCCCTTCCTCCACCGCCTCCCAGCCCCCGTCATCGAGATGGCGGTCGAGCCCCGGCAGCACGACCAGCCCGCGCGGCAGGCCGGCGATGCAGGCCAGCAGGTCGGCCGTCGCCGGCATGATGCCGGTGGAGCCTGCGGCAATGACGCGCCCTTCGGGCGGCGCCCTCCGCCAGAGAGCGATCTGGGCCTCGTGGAGCCGGTTGCGACGGTCGATGGGGTCGAGCCGCCCCTCATCCTCCAGAATTGCCGGCCAGTGCTCGGTGACGATGGAGAGGAAGTCCAGCGTCTGCTGCCAGTGTTCCGCAAACTCTTCCGCAACCAGTGTTTCGAGGCGGCTGAAATCCAGCCGGTTGAACTGCGCCTCGTCGATCAGCCGGGCGAGCGCGCCGGCCAGTTGGAGGGCGCGGTCCGGCGGGATCTGCCGGTCGCGCTGCATGACCAGCCGGGCGAGCAGCAGGCGGCGGGCGAGCGCCGGGATCGCGGGCTTCAGGCTGAGGTCGTCGGCGAGCCCCGGCTCGGCTTCGGCGCGGATGGCGATTTCGTCCGCGTCCAGCTCCCCGAGGGAGAGGATGCGCGGCAGCAGCAGCGTGCCGCCATCCGCCGCCTCCGCGAACGCCTCGACCAGTGCGCGCCCGGCCCGGTGCGTCGGCAGGAGCACGATGTCGTCGGCGAGCGTCGGGCTGTCGATGAGCGCGCCGGCCAGCGTTTCCAGGAAGGGCGCGCCCGCGGGGATGGAGACGACATTCATGCGCTTGCCAGCATGGTCTCGGCATGGGCGAGGCGTTCCGGCGTTCCGGCGTCGAGCCACGCGCCTTCGCAGACGAGGCCGAAGAGCCGGCCCTCCGCTTCCGCCCTGTCATAGGCGCGCGTCAGCCGCCAGGCGCCAGGCGGCGGGTCGTCGAAGAGGCCGGGGACGAGGATTTGCGCGCCGGTGAAGAGGAAGGGCGCAGTCTCCGGGTCCTGCCGCCGGCAGAGCCGCCCGTCCGACGCCAGGTGGAAATCGCCGCATCCTTCGTAATGCACAGCCTGCGCCGTGGGGTAGAGCAGCAGCAGCGCGTCCATCCGGCGGGGATCGAAACCGGCCGCGAGCCGGCCCAGCCAGCCCGCGCCGTCCGCTCCCCAGACGAGGTCCGAGTTGAGTACGAAGAAGGGGGCGCCGCCGAGAAGCGCCAGCGCATGGGCGGTGCCGCCGCCGGTTTCCAGCCGTTCCGCCTCGCGGGAAATCACGATTTCCGGCTGCCTCCGTCCGGCGAGATGCGCTTCGATCTCTGCCGCGCGGTGGTGGGTGTTCACCACGGCGCGCGCAACTCCGGCCTCCCCCAGCATGTCGAGCGCGCGGTCGATCAGCGCCCGGCCGCCGACGCGCCGGAGCGGCTTCGGCGGCCCGTCGCCGAGACGCGAGCCGAGCCCGGCGGCCAGCACCATGGCGGTATGCGGCAGGGCGCCCGTCATTCGACAGCCGGGATGCGGAGGTCGGCTGCGACATGGCGGCGGAACCACGCCGCCAGCGGCTCCAGCGCCGGATGGGCGAGATTGCGCTCCAGCATCCGCCGGAGCCGGGGCAGGTGGCGCATATAGCCGGGCTTGCCGTCGCGCCGGGCGAGCCGCATGAAGGTGCCGAGCACGCGGATATGCCGCTGGGCGCCGAGAACGGCGATGTCCCGCTCCAGGTCCCGAGCATCTGGAAAGGCGTCGCGGTAGCGGGCCAGCACCGCCCGGCGCACGCTCTCATCGACATCGCGCCTCGCATCCTCGATGAGCGAGGCGAGGTCATAGGCCGGAGGGCCGCCGGCGGCGTCCTGGAAGTCGAGCAGGCCGCAGGCGGCCGCGCCTTCCCGCCCGTCCAGCCGCACGAGGTTGTCCACATGGAAATCGCGCAGCATCAGCGTTTCGGGGCCGGCCAGCGCGGGCGCCAGCACCCGTCGCATCGCCGCAGCGAACCCTTGCCGGTCGTTTTCCTGCCTTCCAGCGGCCGGCAGGTACCATTCGAGGAAGAGTTCCGCCCCGGCAACGAACCGGTCCGCGCCGAAGGACGGAAACCCGTCCGCCGCGCCCTGTTGGCCCTGCAGGGCGGCCAGCGCGTCGGTCGCCAGCAGGTAGAGCTCTTCCTCGCTCTCGCCCTCATCCAGCAGCCGGGTGAAGGTATCGTCGCCGAAATCCTCCAGCAGCAGCAGGCCCCGCGCCTCGTCCGCCCTGTGGACCTCTGGCGCGGAAAGACCGAGTCGCCGGAGCCGCGCAGCTACCGCCGTGAAGGGCTGCACGTCCTCCTCGGGCGGCGGCGCGTCCATCAGCATGACCGTCTCCCGGCCGCGCCTCAGCCGGACATAGCGGCGGAAAGAGGCGTCGCCCGGCAGGGGCTCGCGCCGGGCCTCTCCCCAGCCGGCGCCGGCGAGAAAGGCAGCGATGGCGGCCTGCCGGCTCAACGGCGGTCCTCGATGCGCGCGCGACGCGCGTCCCCGCAGGCGATCTCGAAGGCGATGTCGAGCCTCCGGTCGGGCAGGAAGCCGCCGAGGCGCTCCGGCCACTCCACCAGCGCCACGCCCTCGCCGAGCGCCTGTTCCAGCCCGAGTTCCACCGCCTCCTCCGGCGCGGTGAGCCGGTAGCAGTCGAAATGCCAGACCGGCGGGGCGGGGCGCTCATAGACCTGCACCAGGGTGAAGGTCGGGCTCGGCACCGTCTCGGGCCTGAGCCCGGCATCCCTTTGGCGGCCCTGGATCAGCGCGCGCGCAAAGGTGGTCTTGCCCGCGCCGATGCTCCCGATCAGCCCCACCGCATCGCCCCGGCGGAGCGACGCCGCGACCTGCCGGGCGAGCCGTCCGGTCGCGGCAAGATCGGGGAGATCGACGGCTTTGGGCAGCATGGCGGCGGGGCCCGCTTTGCGCCAGCCGTCCGGCGCGGAGTCGTCAGGCGGCAGGACGGCGGCCGGAAATTGCTTCGCGGAGCCCGTCCATGAGGCCTTCAAGCCGCGCCTGCCCGTGCTCGACCGTCCGCAACCGGTTGTCGATCCCGTCGAGACGCCTGTTGGTCTCGTCGATACGCGCGCCGAGACTCTTGTTGACTTCGTCGATGCGCGCGCCAAGACGTTCTTCGACCCGGGACATGCTGCGCAAGAGCAGAGCCGTCACGGCGATGAGGATGGCGGGCGTAAGCCAGGCAGACAGTTCCATCGGCACGAGGACCTTCCTTCGACGCGGAGTGTGCCCCGAACCGCACATGTCTGCAAGAACTGCCGCCGCAACGGGTCCGCCGTGTGCGCCAACTGCCTCTGCAGCATGGCGGCGGGACTTGATCGGGCAGGAAGCGGCTTCCATGATAGTGGCCGCTGCGGCGCCCTCCAATCCCGGAGCATTCATGGAACACGAGACCGATGTCGTGATCGTCGGTGCGGGGCCGGTCGGCCTGTTCGCCGTGTTCGAACTCGGCATGCTCCGGATCCGGGCGCATGTGGTGGACTCGCTGGAGGCGATCGGCGGGCAATGCACGGCGCTCTATCCCGAAAAGCCGATCTACGACATTCCCGGTTTCCCGCGGGTGGATGCCGGCGACCTGGTGGCGAGGCTGGAGGAGCAGGCGGAGCCGTTTGCGCCCGTCTATCACCTCGACCAGCGGGTCGAGGCGCTGACGCCTCTGGACGACGGCTGGCGGATCGAGACCGCGAAGGGCACCGGGATTCGCTGCAAGGCCGTCATCGTGGCGGCCGGTGTCGGCGCCTTCGGCCCCAACCGCCCGCCGCTCGAAGGACTGGCGGCTTATGAGGGCAGGAGTGTCTTCTACGCCGTGCGCCGGCGCGAGGACTTCCGGGCCAAGCGGGTGGTGATTGGCGGCGGCGGCGACAGCGCGGTGGACTGGGCGCTCTCGCTCTCGGAGGTCGCGGCCTCGGTCGCGGTCGTCCACCGGCGGCCGAAATTCCGCGCCGCGCCGGAGAGCGTCGCGCGCATGAAAGCGCTCGAGGCCGACGGGAAGGTGGAATGCGTGATCCCCTACCATCTCGACGGGCTGGAGGGCGAGGACGGCCGGCTGGAAGCGGTCCGGGTAAAGACGCTGAAGGGCGAAACGCGCCGGCTCGAGGCCGATGTGCTGCTGCCCTTCTACGGGCTTGCGATGAATCTCGGCCCCATCGCGGAGTGGGGCCTCGGGCTCGACCGCAACCATATCGCCATCGACCCCTCGACCTCGATGACGGACCGCGACGGTATCTACGCCATAGGCGACATCGCGACTTACAAGGGAAAGCTCAAGCTCATCCTGACCGGCTTCGCCGAGGCCGCGGCGGCCGCGCATGACATCCATCCCCGCGTCTTTCCGGACGAGGTGCTGCACTGGGAATATTCGACGACGAAAGGCATACCCGAGCCATGACCGACCTGTCCCCGCCATGCCGAAGGGGCGCCGACCGTTGATCCCGACCTACACATTGCCCGGCGTGCTGACCATGCAGGGACCCTCCGGCCCGGCAAGGCCGCTCGTGCTGGACTCGCCCCATAGCGGCACCGATTACCCCGCCGATTTCGATGCCGCGGTGGACCGGGCCACTCTGCTCGATGCCGTGGACACGGCGGTGGACGAGCTGTTCGGCGACGGGCCGAGGCTGGGCGCGGCGCTGCTCAAGGCGCACTTCCCGCGCACCTATATCGACCCGAACCGCGCTGTGGACGACCTCGACGCCCGGCTTATCGACGGGTGCTGGCCCGATCCGCTTGCGCCGACCGAGAAGACCCGGCGGGGCATCGGGCTCATCCGCCGCACCATCGGCGAGGACGACAGGGCGCTCTATGACCGCCGGCTCGGCGTCGGGGAGGTGCGGGCGCGGATCCGCCGCTACCACGAGCCTTATCACCGCGCGCTCGGCAAGGCGCTGGACAGGCTGGGGGAGCGCTTCGGCGCAGTCTATCACCTGAACTGCCACTCCATGGGCTCGCGGAGCCGCGAGGACATGACCCTGCGGCCGGACATGGTGCTCGGCGACCGCGACGGCACGACCTGCGAAGCGGGTTTCACCGCCTTCGCCGCCGAGGTGCTGGGCGGGCTCGGCTACAAGGTGCGCACCAACCACATCTTCAAGGGCGTGGAACTCGTCCGCGCCTTCTCGGCCCCGGACGCCGGCCGCCACAGCCTCCAGATCGAGATCAACAAGGCCCTCTATATCGACGAGGCGACCCGCCGCCCGCGCCCGGATTTCGCATCGGTCCAGGCCGATCTCGCGCAACTCATAGACCGCCTTGCCGGCTACGCTGAAGAGCGCGCGAACGGGGCGGGGAGGAACGTGGCATGAAAACCCATGCCGAAGTCGTCGTTGTCGGCGGTGGGGTGATCGGCGCTTCGGTGCTGTACCACCTCACGAAACGCGGCTGGAAGGATGTCGTGCTGGTCGAGCGCGACGAACTCACTTCGGGATCGAGCTGGCACGCCGCCGGCGGCATGCACACCATCAACGGCGACCCGCATATCGCGAAGCTCCAGAAATACACCATCGACCTCTACCCGGAGATCGAGACCGCATCGGGCCAGTCGGCGGGGCTGCATGTGACGGGCGGCTACCTGCTGGCCGGCACGCCGGAGCGCATGGAATGGTTGAAGCTGACCCATGCGCGCGGGCGTTATCTGGGGCTCGATACCGAGATCGTCTCCGCCGAGGAGGCGCACAGGCACATGCCGCTGCTCGACCCCCGGCATTTCGTGGGCGCGCTCTGGAACGCCGACGACGGCCATGTGGACCCTTCCGGCACGACCCACGCCTATGCCGCGGCGGCCCGCAGGCAGGGCGCCGAGATATACCGGTTCACGAAGGTCGAGGCGCTGGAGCCTCTGCCGGGCGGCGAGTGGCGGGTTGCGACCGACAAGGGAGAGATTCGTGCCCAGCATGTCGTCAATGCCGGCGGGCTCTGGGCGCGCGAGGTCGGGCGCATGGTCGGCCTCGAGCTGCCGATTCTCGCCATGGAGCATATGTATCTCATCACCGACGACATGCCGGAGGTGGAGGCCTACAACCGCGAGACGGGCGGCGAGATGCTGCATGTTGTGGACTTCGAGGGTGAAATCTACCTGCGCCAGGAAGGCCGCGGCATGCTGATGGGCACCTATGAGAAGGCGTGCAAGCCCTGGTCTCCCGTGGACACGCCCTGGGATTTCGGCCACGAACTACTCCAGCCGGACCTCGACCGTATCGCGCCCTCGCTGGAAGTCGGGTTCGAGCATTTCCCGGCCTTCCAGGAGGCCGGCATCAAGCGGGTCATCAACGGTCCCTTCAGCTTCGCGCCGGACGGCAATCCGCTTGTCGGGCCGGTGCGCGGCCTGCCGGGGTTCTGGTGCGCCTGCGCGGTAATGGCGGGGTTCAGCCAGGGCGGCGGCGTCGGCCTCGCGCTCGCCAACTGGATCGTCGATGGCGACCCCGGCTTCGACATTCACGCCATGGACGTGGCCCGCTACGGCGCCTGGGCGACGCCTGCCTATACCGACGCCAAGGTCCGCGAGAACTATTCCCGGCGCTTCTCGATCCGCTTCCCGAACGAGGAACTGCCCGCCGCGCGCCCGCTCCGCACCACGCCGGTCCACGACCGGATGGCGGCGATGGGCGCGGTGTTCGGCGATGCCTGGGGGCTGGAGCAGCCGCTCTGGTTCGCGCCGCCCGGCGTCGAGGACCGGCTCTCCTTCCGCCGCTCGACCGACTTCGAGCATGTGGGCGCGGAATGCCGGGCCGTGCGGGAGGGCGTCGGCGTCGCGGAGACCAGTGGCTTTGCGGCATACGATGTGACGGGGCCGGGCGCGGAAGCCTGGCTCGACCGGATACTGGCGAGCCGCCTGCCGCGCGAGGGGCGCATGGGCCTCGCGCCGATGCTGAACGAGGGCGGCAAGATCGTCGGTGACTTCACGCTCGCCAATCTCGGCGGCGGGCTCTGGCGGCTGGTCGGCTCCGGCCCCGCCGAGGAATATCACATGCGCTGGTTCACCCGGCATCTGCCGGCGGACGGGTCGGTTTCGGTCGCGCCGCTCGGGGCCGGACTGAACGGGCTCGCGATCGCCGGGCCGAAGGCGCGCGACGTGCTGGCGTCGTTGGTCCGTGAGGATGAGGATGTCTCCGCCGAGGCGTTCCGTTTCATGGATGTGCGCCGCATGACGCTCGGCGCCGTGCCGGCTCTGGTCGGCCGGGTCAGCTATACGGGCGGGCTCGGCTACGAGATCTGGGTGTCTCCGGATTACCACCGCCCTCTGCTCAACCTGCTGCTGGAGGCCGGCGCGGCGCACGGCATCCGGCCCTTCGGCAGCCGGGCGCTGAACGGCCTCCGGGTCGAGAAGCACTACGCCTCCTGGATGAGGGAATACCGCCCGCTCTACGGCCCGGTGGAAGCGCGGCTCGACCGCTTCATCGCCTACGGCAAGACGGCGGACTTCATTGGCAAGGAAGCGGCGTTGCGGGAGCGGGACACGGGAGGCGACGTGCGGCTCTGCTTCTTCTCCGTGGACGCCGACGATGCCGACGCCATGGGCGACGAGCCGGTCTGGCGCGGCGGCGAGGTCGTGGGCGCGGTCACCTCCGGCGGCTACGCCCACTGGTCCAGCGTCTCGGTCGCCTGCGGCTATGTGCCGAAGGCGCTGGCGGCTGAAGAGGAGGGCTGGGAAATCGAAATCCTCGGCGACCGCCGCTCCGCCCGCCTCCAGCGCCACCCGCTCTTCGACCCGAACGGCGCAGCGATGCGGGGGTGACGGCTGCAAGTCCGGTCGGCTAGTCCCGATTGAAGAGGGAGTTGCCGCCATGAGCGAGAGTGAATTTGAACTGGTCGAAGGAAGCGGCAATGTGTTTCGCGACCTCGGCGACCCCGAAGCGGACCTCAAGCAGGCCAAGGCGATTGTTGCTGCCGGCATCGTTTCGGTGCTGGACGAGCGCCGGCTGACAGTACGAAAAGCGGCCGCCCTGACCGGGTTCGCCCCGGCGGATTTTTCACGCATCCGCAACGCAGACCTCGGGCGGTTCACGCTGGACCGATTGATGAAGATGCTGGCCGAGCTCGACCGCGATTTGCGGATCACGGTCCATGTCGATGCGGGGCGCGAACGCAAGGAGGCGATGGCGAATTAAGCCTGAGACTATGCGTCGAACAAGGAGGGCCGGGAAATCGAAATCCTTGGCGACTGCCGCTCCGCCCGCCTCCAGCGGGAACCGCCCTTCGATCCTTACGGCATTGTAATGCGGGGCTGACGCTCCGTTGTCGCGGTCTGGCCTCGGGACACCGGGGCGGGCATAGTCACGGTCAATCGAACCGGCACGGGATTCGGAGGGACCGATGAAGACTGCGACCCGCCTGCTCAGATCTCTTGCTCCGGTCTGCGTCTTCGCCCTGGTTTCGGCGTCGGCGTCGGCGCAGCATGCGCACGGGACTTCGCCCTATGCGCACGGGCAAAGCGCCGAAATCCCGAGCCTGACGGCCGAGGAGGTCCGCGAGCTGCGGGAAGGCGACGGCATGGGCCTTGCGCGGGCGGCGGAGCTCAATCGCTTCCCGGGGCCGAGGCACCTTCTCGAACTCAAGGCGAAACTCGGTCTTGCCGGCAGGCAGCTCCGCCGCATCGAGGCGATTTACGAGAAGATGAAGGCGCAGGCGGTCGCGAAGGGCGAGACCATACTGGCGGCGGAACGCCACCTCGCGGGCCTGTTCGCTTCGGGCGGGCCGACGGCCGCAAAGGTGACGCAGGCGACCGGGCATCTCGGGGCCATGCAGGGCGAGCTGAGGGCGATCCACCTGCTTGCGCATATCGAGGCCGCCCGCGAGCTCACGCCGGAGCAGGTCGAGAGCTACCATCGGCTCAGGGGCTACTCGCACTGACGGCGGCTGAAGCTCCGGACGGCGCGCGGCCCGATCCTCCGGACCGATAATACACAGCTGTTAGAATCGTTTATGGCAGACCTTTCAACCAGATACCGAATCGCCGTCGATGTCGGGGGCACCTTCACAGACCTGATGGTGCTGGATGCCGAGACCGGCGAAGTCCATGCGCTGAAGACGCCGACCACGCCAGCGGACCCGTCTGAAGGGCTACTCACCGGCATCGCCGAAGCCAAGGGGCGCCTCGGCTTCGAGCCGGGGGACGTCGGGTTCATCCTGCACGGCACGACAATTGCCACCAATGCCGTGCTGGAGCGCAAGCTGCCGGAAGGCGCGCTGATCGCCAACAGGGGCTTTACCGATGTGCTGGAGATCGGCCGGCATGTCCGCCGCGAGCCCTACACGTTGAAGCCGACGCCGCAGACAGTGCTGGTGCCCCGCGACCGGCGCTACGGCATCGAAGGGCGGATGCGCTGGGACGGCAGCGAGGAAGCGCCGCTCGACGAGAAGGCCGTCGCCGCCATTGCGCGCGAGATATCCGAGGCGGGCATCGGCGCCGTCGCCGTCGCGTTCCTGCATGCCTACCGGGACCCCGCGCATGAGCGCCGCGTGGAGGAAATACTGATCGGGGCGGCGCCCGGCATTCCGGTGTCGTTGTCCTCGGATGTGAGTCCCGAAATCCGCGAATTCGAGCGGGCTTCGACCACGGTGCTCAATGCCTTGCTCGTGCCGGTGGTGAACGACTATCTGGCGCGGCTGGAAGCGCGGCTCCTGGAGGCACGGCTTTCGGCGCGGCTCTATCTCGTGCAGTCCAACGGAGGCGTGGCAACGCCGTCCCACGCGGCGCGGCTGCCCGTCCGCCTGCTGCTCTCCGGGCCGTCGGGCGGGGCGATGGCAGCGGCGGACCTTTCGGGAACGCTCGCGCGGCCCGACCTCGTAGCGGTCGATATGGGCGGCACCAGCTTCGATGTCTCGGTGGTCCGGGGCGGCGAGAGCACGGTCGTGACGGAAGGCGAGATCGACGGCCTGCCGGTGCGCCTGCCGATGGTGGAGATGCGCACCATCGGCGCAGGCGGCGGCTCCATCGCCTCCGTGGCGCCGGGCGGCGCGCTCATCGTCGGGCCTGCAAGCGCGGGCGCCGATCCGGGACCGGCCGCTTATGGACGGGGCGGCGCGGAGCCGACCGTCACCGACGCCAATATCGTGCTGGGCCGGCTGGACCCGGATTT
>JAPOZD010000048.1 GCA_026706245.1 Alphaproteobacteria bacterium | reverse complement strand
GGGTGGCGGCGGACCGGCAGGTAGCACCACAAAGGGGGCTTGCCGCCGGCCAGAAGCTTAACCCGTTCCGGGCGCAGCCGCGCCCTTGCGAACCGCATCGCCGCCATGCCGGACGCCGCGTTGGCATGATAGGGCGCACGCGCGAAAACGGCAATCGGGACCTCGCGGAACAGCTGCTGCCAGCCCCGCCAGCGGGGCAATTGCCGGAGGTTGTCGGCCCCCATCAGCCAGACGAAATCGGCCGTCGGGAACCGCTGTTTCAGCGCCTGGACGGTGTCGATCGTATAGCGGGTGCCAAGACCGGCCTCCAGCGAGGACACGGCGATGCGCGGGTGGTCGGCGACGGCGGCGGCAAGCGCCTCGCGCTCCGCCAGCGGCGCCATGCCGTCCTCTTCCTTCAGCGGGTTCTGCGGCGATACCAGCCACCACACCCGGTCGAGGCGCAGGCGTTTCAGTGCTTCGAGGGAGATATGCCGGTGGCCGGCATGGGCGGGGTTGAAGGACCCGCCGAGAAGGCCGATGCGCCCCGCCGCCGGCGTAATGCGAACGCGCGCCGCCGACGGCGCGGCGCGGACACGCGCCGGGTGCACCGGTCAGGGCCTCACCGTGCCGTCGCCCCGCACCACATATTTGTAACTCGTCAATTGCTCGGCCCCGACCGGGCCGCGGGCATGGAATTTGTCGGTCGAGATGCCGATCTCCGCCCCGAAGCCGAACTCGCCGCCGTCGGCGAATTGGGTGGACGCGTTGTGCAGCACGATGGCGCTGTCCACATGGGCGAGGAAATGCGCCGCGGCCGCATCGTTCTCGGTCAGGATCGTGTCCGTGTGCCGGGAGCCGTAGCGCTGGATATGGCGGACCGCCTCCTCGACGCCGTCCACCACCCGGGCCGAGATCACGGCGTCCAGATATTCCGTGTTCCAGTCCTCCTCGCCGGCGGGCAGCGCGCGCCCGTCCGCCGCGCAGACTTCCGTGTCGCCGCGCACCTCGCAGCCGGCCGCGATCAGGTCTTCGAGGATTGCCGGCATGTGGCTTTCGGCAACCGCGCGGTCGAACAGGATGGTTTCCGCCGCCCCGCAGACGCCGGTGCGGCGCATCTTGGCGTTGACCGCGACCCGCCGCGCCTTCTCCAGGTCCGCCGCGCCGTCCACATAGACATGGCAGAGCCCTTCCAGATGGCCGATCACGGGCACGCGCGCCTCCTCCAGCACGCGCTGGATCAGCCCCTTGCCGCCGCGCGGCACCACCACATCGATAGCGCCGCGCATGGAAAGCATGGCGCCGACGGCCGCGCGGTCCCGTGTCGGCACGAGCTGGACGCAGGCCTTCGGCAGGCCGGCCGCTTCCAGCCCCTCATGCAGGGCCTCGACGATGGCTGTGCTGGTATGGAAGCTCTCCGACCCGCCGCGCAGGATCGCCGCATTGCCGGACTTCAGGCAGAGCCCGCCCGCATCGGCCGTCACATTGGGGCGGGACTCATAGATGATGCCGACCACGCCGAGCGGCGTGCGGATGCGCTCGAACCGCAGCCCGTTGGGCCGCGTCCAGGAGGCGGCGACGGCGCCCACGGGGTCGGGAAGCCCGGCGACCCCCTCCAGCCCGCATGCAATCGCCTCGACCCGGTCTTCGTCCAGCCGGAGTCGGTCCAGCAGCGAGGCGCGCAGATGCGCGGCGCTCTCCAGGTCGCGCGCATTCGCTTCCAGCAGGCGCGGGCAGCGGTTCCGCACCGCCTCCGCCGCGGCGTATAGCGCCCGGTCCTTCACCTCGCCCGGCGTCACCGCCAGTCTGTCGGCGGCGGCCCGCGCCTCCCGGCCGAGCCGGGCCACGATCTCGATTGCGTCTTCGCTCATGTCACCACCAGGTCGTCGCGATGGATCATCTCGGTGCGGCCACGATAGCCGAGGACGGCCTCGATGTCCGCGCTTCTGAGGCCGAGGATGCGCCGCGCCTCGTCGGCGTCATAGGCGACGAGGCCGCGCGCCAGCTCGCGTCCTTCTTCATCCTCGACCGCGACGGCGTCGCCGCGCCCGAAGGAACCCTCTATGCCGGTTACGCCGGCAGGCAGCAGGCTGGTGCCGCGCCTCAGCGCGGCGGCCGCGCCGGCATCCACGATCAGCCGCCCGGCCGTGCCGAGCGTGCCCCTGATCCACTCCTTGTAAGCCTTGCGCGGCGTGGCCTCGGGACGGAACCATGTAGCGCGCGCGCCATGGGCGAGGCGGCTCAAGGGACGGTCTGCGCGGCCGTCGCAGATCGCCATTGCCGCGCCGGCGCCGAGCGCGATGCGCGCCGCCGCAAGCTTGGTCCTCATGCCGCCTTTGCCGTAGTCGGAGCTCGTCAGCCCGGCCATCGCCTCGATCTCGTCCGTCACCTCGCCGACCTCCGGGATATGGGCCGCATCCGGGTGGCGCACAGGGTCGGCCGTGTAGAGCCCGTCGATGTCGGAGAGCAGCACCAGCAGGTCCGCCCCCGCCATCTGGGCCACGCGGGCCGCCAGCCGGTCATTGTCGCCGAAACGGATTTCCTCGGTCGTGACCGTGTCATTCTCGTTGATGACCGGCACGGCGCCGTGGCGCAGCAGGGTCGCGACCGTGCTGCGGGCGTTCAGGTAGCTGCGCCGGTCCTCGGTGTCGGAGGGGGTCAGCAGCAATTGCGCCGCCGGCACGTCGCGGCGGCCGAGCGCCTGCCGCCAGGCCTGGGCAAGCACGATCTGCCCCATGGCGGCGGCGGCCTGGCTTTCCTCCAGCCTGAGCCGGCCCCGCTTCAGCCCGAGCGCGCCGCGCCCGAGCGCGATGGCCCCGGAGGACACCGCCAGCACCTCCCGCCCCTCGCTGCGCAGGACCGCTATGTCGTCGGCCAGCCCGTCGAGCCAGGCCCGGCGCAGGCGCCGCCGGTCGTCCACCAGCAGCGCCGAGCCGATCTTGACGACGATCCGCCGGGCGTTCTTCAGGGCGTCCATGCGGCTTCCTCGCGCGGTTCGGCGGCCGCCCTGCCTTCCCCGGCAGCCCGGGACAAGCGGCGCAGCAGGGCCTTGAGGCCGGTTCCGGCCGCCCCCGAGATACAGAAGACCTCGCGCCCCGAACACCGCTCCAGCGCCGCCGCCAGCCGGGCCGCGTCCGTGCCGTCCACCGCGTCGCACTTGTTGAGCGCGAGGAATTCCGGCTTGCCGGCGAGGCCGCCGCCATAGGCCTCGAGTTCCCCGCGCACGGTCCGCCATGCCCCGGGCGGGTCCTCCCCCGTCGCATCCACCAGATGCAGGAGTGCGCTGCAGCGTTCGACATGGCCGAGGAAACGGTCGCCGAGCCCCGCGCCCCGGTGCGCGCCCTCGATGAGGCCGGGAATGTCCGCCATCGTGAAGACCTCGTCGCCCGCGCCGACGACGCCGAGCTGGGGGGTGAGCGTGGTGAACGGGTAGTCGGCGATCCTGGGGCGCGCGCGCGAGACCGCGGCAAGCAGGGTCGATTTGCCGGCATTGGGCAGGCCGACCAGCCCGATCTCGGCGATCAGCTTGAGGCGCAGCCAGATGCAGCGCTCCTCGCCCGGCCAGCCGGGCTCGGCGCGGCGCGGGGCCCGGTTGGTCGAGGACTTGAAGCGCGCATTGCCGCGCCCGCCCGCGCCGCCGCGGCAGAGCAGCACCCGCTCGCCCGGCTCCGTCAGGTCGGCGAGCAGCAGGCGGCGTTCCTCGTCGAAGATCTGGGTGCCGGGCGGGACGGAAAGCACGGCCTCGCCGCCATCGCGGCCTGTGCGCCTTGCACCCGCGCCATGGCCGCCGCGCTCCGCCTTGAAATGCTGGCGGTAGCGGAAGTCGATCAGCGTGTTGAGGTCGGGCGCGCATTCGGCGAACACATCGCCGCCGCGCCCGCCGTCGCCGCCGTCCGGCCCGCCGAAAGGCACGTATTTCTCGCGCCGGAAGCCGATGGCGCCCGGGCCGCCGTCGCCGCTCTTCAGATAGACCTTCGCCTCGTCCAGGAAGCGCATAGGCGCCGCTGTCCCGGCAGCATCACGCCTCGGGCAGCACCGAGACGTATTGGCGCCCGCCCGCGCGGCGGCGGAATTGCACCCGCCCCTCCGCGGTGGCGAACAGCGTGTGGTCGCGCCCGAGGCCCACATTCTCTCCCGGATGGAAGCGCGTGCCGCGCTGGCGCACGATGATGTTGCCGGGAATGACGAGCTCGCCGCCGTATTTCTTGACGCCGAGGCGCTGGCCCGGACTGTCGCGGCCGTTGCGGGAGCTGCCGCCTGCCTTCTTATGCGCCATCGCTCTCTCCGGAAGGTTGGGTGCCGCCAGCGATGCTGTCGATGCGGACCAGGGAATAATGCTGGCGGTGTCCGTTCTTGCGCCGTGAATTCTGGCGCCGGCGCTTCTTGAACACGATGATCTTGGCGCCCCGCGCCTGCTCCACCAGCGTGGCGGAGACGCTGGCGCCCTCGACCAGCGGCGTGCCGACCGTCGCGGCGCCGTTGCCGCCGAGCATCAGCACATCCTCGAAGACGAGACCGTCGCCGGCCTCTCCGGCCAGCCGCTCGACGCGGATGGTCTCCCCTTCGGCAACGCGATACTGCTTGCCGCCTGTGCGAATGACCGCGAACATGAGCCCCTGAGCCTGCCCGAAAATCCACTGCGCCCGCTGCGCAAGGCCCGCCAACATACAGACGCCCGCGCGCCTGTCAACAAGGCCTGCGGCCTCGCGGGCGGGCAGGGCGCTGCCGTGCATCTCCCTGCAGAAAGAGGTTGGCGGAAAGCGGGCCTCACTGTAAGAAGCCGCGCGACGACCCGTCAGCGGTGGGGTGCCGGAGTGGTTGAACGGGGCGGTCTCGAAAACCGTTGTACGCGCAAGCGTACCGTGGGTTCGAATCCCACCCCCACCGCCATAGGCGAAGACTTTTTTTGGGAATCTCGACCTTCCGCCGGCATATAATTCATTGAATTATATGAGGAAATCCCGCACGACCGGCTTGATTTAGAGTGGTATTTGCGCGCCGTTTTCGAGCTTCGGATCTTCTGCAAGGTTTGGTGTTTGGACGACAAGCCTGTCGGTCGTACGTCATTCGGCATTCCTGTTTGTCTGTTGCTCGGTGCGCCGCCTGGACGCCGCGCAGACCATGACCTTGGTGAGAAATCCGGGCTAAGCGCAGGGTCATGACCCCTTATGATCCAACGCGATCGCCAACTTATGGCGCTGATCGGCGTCGAAGCAGTGTGCCGGACAGCTTCCGGCCGCCGCTAACGGGATGCGCCGGGCGGCAGCAACACGCCGGGGTTCATCAATCCGCTTGGGTCAACCGCCGTCTTGAGCGTTTGCAATAGACGCCGTTTGGTCGGGTCGAGACGTCCAGCGTAGGGATAATACCGCCCAATTTGCAGATGCTCGGCACCGGCCGCTCGCAACGCGTCACCAAGCGCGGCGCGGAGTTCATGTGCGAAGGCCCGGGCCTCCATCCGGGCCGGGCGTGCGGCGTAACGCCGAAGCTGTTCCCCGGTAACGTGGCGACGGTGAAAACGCCCGAGGGAGTCGGGCCAGAAGAGATGCGGTTCAACCACAATGGCGTTGCCGCTGATGACGGTCAGCAAGCTTACGGTGAGTTCATGTTGTGCGCGCCTGACCCGCTCCGCGTCCAGGATTGCCCGCACCTTCCGCCAGGCGGCACACACTTCGGAGAGCCGCATAACACCATGCAGGGTCAGCCACCGCTCTCCGTCGGGGCCGAGCAAGGCTTTGATCGGACGAAACGGGCGCGATCTTGTAACTCGGGGTATGGTGTCCGGAATCGGCGTGCCGCCCGAATCGATGACTAGCTCGGCTGCGCGCACCAGCCGCTCCATCGCGTGAGCGTCATTTTCTCCCTCGACGCACAGGTGCAACGAATAGCGCAGTTCCGCGACGGACTGCTGGCCGTGCTTGAGCAAGCTGGCGACACGCTTCATGCGGGCGCCCGGAGACCCCTTGCCGCGTGCCACATCGGCGACAATCCCCGCGCCCTCGAGCAGATTGAAACCACCGCGGGCCAAGTTTGCATGAGCCTGGGGATCGAAGCCGAAACATTCGCCAATCCCATCGGCCCCGGCCAGGCCGATCTGGGCCTTGAGCATTGCCTCCATTCCGTCGAATTCGAAGGATGCGAACTGTTCGCTGGCCGGCGCCCTGCGCAGCCGCATCACCGCTTCGGCCTTAACGCCGAATGCGCCGCAATCGCCGAGGAACAGGGAACCGAAATCTGGCCCGCTGGCATGCGGGTGCGGTTTCTCATCCGCGCCGACGCCGGTGCGCAATACCGTCCCGTCGGCCAGGACCACGGTCAGCCCGAGCACGCTTTGCTCGGAGAACCCGTGCATGGCCGATCCAAAAAATGCGGCACTCTGTGAAAGCGCGCCGCCGATCGTGGTGCGATAACCCGAAAGCGGCCCAAAAAAAGGCGGGCGCAGATGTCGCGGCGCCAGGACATCGAGCAGATGCGCCCAACTGCAACCGGCCTCGACCCGGACCCAACGGTTTACCTCGTCAACTTCCAGCACGCGGTCCAGGCCGGTGAGGTCGACGACCACACAGCATTCCCGGTCGGGTACCGCGCCACCGGTGTAGGAATGCCCGCTGCCCCGAGGCACGATGGCATAGCCGAGCCCGGTAGCCGACGCCACGACATGGCTCAGGGCCTCGACGCCGCGCGGCCGGGCGACCGCAGCCGCAACCGCATCGCCACCGCAGATGTCCTCAGAATAGTCGGCGCAACGCTCGCCATCGACGATCAGATCGTCCGCGGCGACGGCCTCCCGCAGGCGTTGCCACAACACTGAATCATCCAATTCCGGGTGTCCCTGGCAGCTGTGAAGGCATCATACACCGACGCTTCCGGCGCGGCCGCATCGAGAGAGACCTCGTACACCCCCGGGATTGGTCCGCGCCTCATTCAAGATACCTTCCGCCAGCGCTCCCAACATCGAAACCGGCGAAATCCGGTAAGCGGGCTCGACCCCGGATGCTGCCGCCAAACCGGTCTTGCAAAGACGATACCGATCAGTCTGGCGGCGCGCTCGAACGCCCCTGTCATCCGACCCCACTTCAGCATCGCCCGCCGCATGACTATACTCGCCGGCGGCGGCCAGCGGGCGCCGGACGCTGGCACGGTCGGGTGATTGGTCGCTATGGAACTGACGACGCTATCTCTCAACGTTCCCGAGACATATCGACCGCTTACAGTGTCGAGCGGAGTGCGGACGTCGGCTTTGAAATACCCTGACAGGGTCGCTCTGCGGCATGGTAAAGCCGAACGGACATATCGGGAGTTGGTTGCCAGGATCGACGCCTTGGCCGCCGCAGCGAACGGGACGCTCGGCCAGGAACCCAGTCAACATGTCGGGGTTTTCGCACCCAACTGCATCGAATTCATCGAGACGGTGCTGGCCTTGTCGGATGCCGGTTCGCCCGTGGTGACACTGTCCGGCCGGCTGAACCGGGCCGAGCTGACCGAGATCTGCAACGACGCTTGCGTCAAGGTGCTGTTCGTCCACCAAGATTGTGCGCATGTCGCGCAAGGCGCAGCCTTCGCGACTGTTGAAAGGCTTGTCGTGTTCGGGCCGGAATACGAAGCCTTGCTGAACAACGGGCCGGGTCAGCCCTATCGGCCGGTCGCCGGCGAGTGGGATATTTTCAGCATTCCCTTTACGTCGGGCACGACGGGAAGGCCGAAGGGCGTATTGCTGCCGCATCGGGCGCGGGCGCTGCTGTTCTATGCCATGGCGGTGGAATACGGATGCTTCGGACCGGAAGACTCCTTCCTCGCCCTGGCGCCGCTCGCCCATGGGGCCGGCCTCGCATTCGCTGTCGCACCGATATTCTTCGGTGGCACCTGCGAATTGTTGGCCACATTCGACGCGGCACAAGTGGTTCAACGGTTACGGGATGGCCGCTTCACCGGCGTCTTCATGGTGCCCACCCACTTGCATGCGATCTTTTCACTGCCGGCGGAATTCCTGGCCGAGCATCGCGATATCGCGCTGAAAAGCCTGATCTGCAATGCTGCGCCGCTGCCGCAAAAAGTTAAGGAACGGATCGTCGAACAGTGGGGCCCGCATCTGCTCCACGAAACCTACGGATCAACGGAGGTCGGCATTGCCTGCAACATCCGTCCGGCCGATCAACTGCGCAAGCGGAGCTGTGTCGGCCTGGCATTCCCGAATTGTGCGGTCGAACTTCGAGACCCGGACGGACGGGAAGTGGCGGCAAACGAGATCGGTGAACTGTATACCAATTCTCCGTTCCTGTTCTCCGGCTACTGGAAGCAAGGCAGGGCCGTGCCGCCGCCGTTGCAGCGCGGTTGGTTCAGCGCCGGCGACCTGGCTCGCAAGGACGGGGAAGGGTTCATCCATATCGTCGACCGCAAGAGCGACATGGTGATCTCCGGCGGCATCAATATCTACCCGCGTCAAATCGAAGAGGTGCTGTACCGCCATCCGCAGGTTGCCGAAGTCGCCGTCGTCGGCGTGGCGGACGAGAAATGGGGCGAGCGACTCCGCGCCTATATCGTGCCGCGCGGCGCCGGCAGACCCGATGCTGAGTCGATCATCGCCTTTTGTCGGGCCGATCTGTCGGGCTACAAGGTCCCGCGTGACATCGTTTTCGTCGACGAATTGCCAAAAAACGCGACCGGCAAGATTCTCAAGCGCCGCTTGCGGGAGGCATGACATGTCGCATCGCCCGCCTGCCGCCGCTCAGTAACTGCGTGGCAATCCGAGGCGCTCGCCCAGGAAATTCTTCACCATTTCGTTGGAGATCGGGCTGAAGGGGCCGAGCCGGGCGTCGCGAAACAGCCGTTCTGTGGGCGATTCCTCCACCAGGCCGTAGCCGCCCAACACCCGCATGCAGCGGTCAGTGGTGCGTATTGCGGTCTCCGTGGCCGCCAGTTTCGCCATTGCCGCCTCGTTGGAGCACGCGCGGCCGTTGGATTGCAACCATGCCGCCTTGAATGTCAGCAGGCGTATTTGTTCCAGTTCCGTGGCCGCCTCGGCCAAAGGATGCTGCACCGCCTGGTAGGCGCCGATCGGGCGCCCGAACGCATGGCGGTCCCTGGCATACCGCACCGCCAGATCGAGCGCCGAAGCTGTGATTCCGACATAGATTGCTGCGGCCAGGATGCGTTCTTCGTCGAGCGACGACAACAGGTGGTACCAACCCCGGCCCTGTTCTCCGACCACCGCGTCGGCCGGTGCCCGGGCGTCATCGAAGAATACCTCGCAGGTGCAACCGGCCCGCATACCCATCAGTTCTAGGCGGCGGACCTGCACGGCCGGCTGGTGACGCGGCGTCAGCACCAGAGAAAGACCGCGGGCACGCTTTCCGTCGGGCGCGGGGTCGGTCCGGCAAAGCACGAGAATGGCATCGGCGTCGTCGGCGAAGCTGGTGAAGAGCTTCTGCCCCTGCACCGTCCACTGGTTGTCCTGCATGCCGGCGCGGGTTGTCAGACCGAGCACGTCAGTGCCACCGCCCGGCTCGGTCATGCCGAAGGCCATGATGAATTCACCCTGCGCCAGACGCGGCAGGTATTCGGCCTTCTGATCCGGCGAACCATGTTCACGAAAGGTGCGCGCCGTCATCGACAGCAGCAGCCAGTCCATGGCGAGCGACGGAAACTGCCGCGACAGCTCCTCGCAGAAAACAGCCCCGGTCATGACATCGCCGCCACTGCCGCCATAGGCCTCCGGCACCGACAAACCGGTCCAGCCCAGTTCGGCGAAGCGCTTCCAGATCTCCCGCGGGATCCGCCGTTCGCGGTCCATCTCGCGGATGCGCGTCTCCGGAAGCTCGCGCTCGAAGAATCGCCGCACGCTGTCACGAAGAAGCTGATGTTCTTCCGGTGGATCGAAATTCATCCGTTGCTCCCGTTCCCGTTCGCTGCCGCAAGCCAATGCCGCAGTCGTCACGCACGGCCGCCAAACCGACGGCACCGGACGGCGCACCGGCGATGCGGTATCTTGCCACCGCCCAACGGCCAACCTACGCTTGCCGCCGTCCTGCGGACAATATTGGTGACGGATGAATCTGGGACTGACGCTGACACAGGCAGCTCTGAAACGGCCGGACAAGACCGCACTCGTCTTCGAAGGCCGCCGCTGGACCTATGGCCAGTGGAACCGGGACGTCAACCGGGCGGCCAATGCCTTCGCAGCACGCGGGATTTCGCGCGGCGACCGGGTCGCCTTCCTGACCTGGAACCTGCCCGAACAGGTCACCGGCATCTACGGGTTGTTGAAGATCGGCGCGGTCCCCGTGCCCATCAACTACCGCCTGGCGCCGAATGAGATCGCCTATATCGTCAACGACTGCGCGGCCCGCCTGCTGGTGTTTGAGGAAGCTCTGCGTGACCCCGTAATGGCGGTTCGGGACGATCTGACCACGATCGAGGAGCTGATCTATATAGGCAGCACCCCGGAACGTGGCGAAACGCCATTCGAATGCTTCGTGGCCCCGGCATCGGACCGCGAGCCGGGCGTCGGGGCCGACCTCGAGGATGTGGCGTTCATCATGTACACCTCCGGCACCACCGGATTGCCGAAAGGCGTTGTGCGAACCCATGCTGCGGAGCTGTTCGGTGCCATGACAATGGCCCTGGAATGCGGTTTCGGTCCTGACGACAGCATCCTCAACAACAAGCCGCTGTTCCATATCGCCCAGTTGCAACTTCAATTCATGCCTTTTGTGCTGCTTGGCGGTACCAATGTGATGACCCGCGGCTTCGATGTCGAGGAAACGCTGTCCCTGGTCGAGCAGGAACGCCTCACCTGCCTGCACGGCGTGCCTACGCAAATGGTGATGATGGTCCAGGCCGAGCTTTCCAGGTACGACCTGACCAGCTTGCGATGCGGCTTTTACGGCGGCCAGACACTGGCCGACGATGTGACGCGCAAATGCATGACACTGTTCCCGGGCCGGTTCCTGAACGTCTACGGATTTACCGAGGGATTGACGGTAACTACCTGCGATTACCGCCGCCATCCGGATAAGCTCGGATGCGTCGGTCAGGCGGCCGTCGGCATGGAGGTCCGGATCGTCCACACCGATGCCGACACTCCGGAGGACACCGTTGCCGCGGGCGAAGTTGGCGAGCTGATTGCCCGCGGCCCCAGCATCATGAAGGAATATTTCCGTTCACCCGTGCAGACGGCTGCAGCTTTGCAGGACGGCTGGTATTTCTCCGGCGATGCCGCCTATAGCGATGAGGCCGGTTTCGTCACCGTGATGGGGCGCCTCGACCACACGATCAAGACCGGTGGCGAAAACGTGCATCCTTCGGAGATCGAGAACGTCCTGTTCGCCCATCCCGGCCTTTCCGATGCTGCTGTAGTCGGCCTGCCGAGCCGAAAATGGGGCCAGGTGGTCTGCGCTGCGGTTATTGCCAGGGACCCGGCGCTGAATGGCGAAGTGCTCGACCGGTTCTGCCGCAGGAGCCCGGATCTCGCCGACTTCAAGCGACCGCGGCACTATTTCTTCGTTGACACCATTCCCTCCAACTCGACCGGCAAAGTCGAGCGCGGCCGCCTGAAGGAAATGCTGTCCGACCTGCTCGAACACCCTCTCGCGTGAGCCGATCGATTCCGGGGGACGATCGATGCGGCTATCCTATGTTTCACCCTTCAGCAGCGCCGAACACCGACGCCATGCCGTCGATTACGCGCAGCTGGCCGAAGCGTCGGGTTACGAGGCCGTTTGGATGCCGGAGGCGTTCGGTTCGGACGCCTTCACGCAGCTCGGCCTGCTGGCGGGGCGGACCAGCCGCCTCAGGCTGGCGACCGGTATCGTCAACGTGTTCTCTCGCTCACCGTCCCTGTTGGCCCAGAGCTTCGCGACGCTGGATGAAATGTCCCGCGGGCGGGCAATAATCGGGCTCGGAACCAGCGGCCCGGTGGTCATCGAGCGGTGGCATGGCGGTAAATTTACAAAACCGTTGGCCCGTACCCGGGAAACGGTCGCAATCATCCGCTCGG
>JAPOZD010000146.1:2828-12044 GCA_026706245.1 Alphaproteobacteria bacterium | reverse complement strand
CGGCGACCTCGCCACCATCGTCGAATGGACCGGAAACGGCGGCGGAAAGGGCGGTTCCGGCACGCCCGGTTCGGGTTTGTCGGTCTCGGCTGAAACGGGGACTTGTTCCGGGCATCCAAGCGGCCGTCCGGCGGAAGCGGTGGCGGGAGATACCCGGAACAAGTCCGGGGTGACGAAAGGGAGCAATGGCCCGGCCAGCGGGCACACCGCGGACAAGCCGAAGCGAAATGTGTGAATCCGGCACAATCAGGCCTGGAGGCAATGGGCGATCCAGGCTGCGGTCAGCTTTTCCTGGACGCCGTTCTGCGAAAGCCGGCCTTTCAGCGTCGGGAAGTCCACGAGGTCGAGCGGCTGGTCCTGGTTGAAGCAGGAATAGACCACGCGCTCCTCGCCCGAGTCCGGGTCCCGGTGGAGCTGGAGGCACTGGGCGCAGATCTCCTTCATCATGCATTGCATCGGCGAGTTGATCGACCCGACGGCCTTGTGCCCCGGCTTGAGCAGGTCGCGGAGCACGCCGCGCCGCGCGGCATCGACTGCCGCCATCATGCCGTCCGAGCCGATGGCGAGAATGCGGTCCACCTCCGGGAGCGGGATCGGCGGCGCACCCATCCGCCCCTCTCCATAGGCCGCCATCGCGTCGACGATATTGCCGGTATGGGCGAAGTCCTGCGCGCGGTCCGGCCGGAAGCCCGGCGCCTCGTCGCAGCACCAGACCACGACATCGGCCGCCGCCTCGATCTCGGCGGTCTTGTAGCGGTCGCCCGCCTCCTTGTAGCCCGCGAAATAGAGCACGCGGCTGCCCGCCTCGCGGAGCGCCCGCCCGATGGAGAACAGCACCGCATTGCCGAGCCCGCCGCCGGCGAGCAGCACCGTCTCGTCTTCGGGAAGTTCGGTCGGCGAGCCGGTCGGGCCCATCAGCACCACCGGCTCGCCCGGCCGGAGCGAGGCCGCGAGGTCCGACGAACCGCCCATCTCCAGGATGATCGTCGAGAGCAGGCCGCGCTCCCGGTCCACCCAGGCCCCGGTCATCGCGAGGCCCTCCATGGCCAGCACCGTGCCGCAGCGGCGGAGCGCATGGCTCTCGAAGTTCTGGAGGCGGTAGAACTGGCCCGGACGGAAGGCCCGCGCCGCCGCCGGCGCCTCCACTACAACCTCGACGATTTTGGGCGTCAGCCGCACCACCTCGTGGACGCGCGCGCGGAACTCCCGGTTGGCGCGTTCGGCGAGATCGGCCTCCGTTGCCGGCGGCCGCTCCGCCAGCAGCCGGCTCACCAGCGGATAGGCCTGCTTCACGCCGCCCATCGCCTTCACGACATTGCCGGCGAAGGAGGGATGCAGGTCACCGAAGAAGCTGACCGCGCGCCCGTCCTCGCGGCGCTGCATCATCACCTCGGGCGCGGCCGGCTTCGCCGTCGGCTCGGGAACGATTGGGCTGCCCCCGCCGTCCACCGCCTGGAAATACCTGCCGTCGAGCGCGATGCCGGCGCTCTCGCGCGCCAGCACGGTATTGGGCTGGGTGCCGGCCGCCACCAGCACGGAACGGGCCGGCAGCGAAACGGTCTCGCCGTCGCCGAGCGCGCGGCGCCGGCCGCGTTCGTCGATCTCCACCCGCTCGAGGCGCAGCGCGCTTGCCCGGCCGCGCCCGTCCACTTCCACGGCGAGCGGCGAGAGGCACTCGGCGAAGCGGATGCCCTCTTCCAGCGCCTTGGCTACTTCCTCATGGTTCAGCGTGTAGCTCGGCGCGTCGATCAGCCGGCGCCGGTAGGCGATGGTGACGCCGCCCCAGGCGCGCAGCAGCTCGCGGATGCGCGGCGCCTCGCCGGCCGCGGCCGCCCGCGCCCGCTCCGCCCGGATCGCGCGGGCATGGGCGAGGAACTCCCCGGCGACTTCCGCCTCCTCCTCCGTCCACGCGACCCCGCCGTCCAGCACCTCATAGCGCGTCAGGAACTTCTCGACCTGCACCGGGTAATAGGCGAGGGACTCGGTCGCGGTGTCGATGGCGGTCAAGCCCCCGCCCACCACGACCACCGGCAGGCGTATCTGGAGGTTAGCGATGCTGTCGGTGCGCGCCGCGCCGGTAAGCTGGAGCGCCATCAGGAAGTCGGACGCCATGCGAACGCCGGGCGCCAGCGCGTTGGGCATCGGCACATGGGTCGGCCGCCCGGCGCCGGCCGCCACGGCCACATGGTCGAAGCCCCATTCGAACGCCTCGTCGAGCCCGAGCGTGCCGCCGAAGCGCACGCCGCCGACCATGGTGAAGGCCGCGCGCCGCTCCAGCAGCAGGCGCACGATCTTGAGGAAGTTCTTGTCCCACCGCACGGTGATGCCGTATTCGGCGACGCCGCCGAAACCGGCCATGACGCGCTCGGCGAGATCCTCGCGGAGTTCCGCCATGTCTCGTACGGGCCGGAAGGGATGCCGTGCGCCCGCCTCGTCCACGCCCGAGAGCGCAGGGGCAAGCGGCTCGATCTTGAGCCCGTCCACCGCCACCACCCGGTGCCCGTCATTCATCAGGTGGTGCGCGAGGCTGAAGCCGGCCGGGCCGAGGCCCACCACCAGCACCTGCCGGCCGCTGTCCGGCAGCGGCAGCGGACGGGCGAAGTTGAGCGGGTTCCAGCGGGTCAGCAGGCTGTAGATCTCGAAGCCCCAGGGCAGGTCGAGCACGTCCTTCAGCACGCGCGTCTCGACCTGCGGAATATCGACCGGGTCCTGCTTCTGGTAGATGCAGGACTTCATGCAGTCGTTGCAGATGCGGTGGCCCGTGGCGGCGCAGAGCGGGTTGTCGATGCACACGGTCGCGAGCGCGCCCAGCGCCCAGCCCTCGGTCTTGAGGAGCTGCATTTCGGAAATCTTCTCTTCCAGCGGGCAGCCCGCGAGCTCGACGTCGAAGACCGTCCTGCCGAATGCGCCCGTGCGGCGGTCGCGCAAGCCCCGCGCGCAGCTGTCCTTGCCCTGGTTGTGGCAGAAGATGCAGTAATGCGCCTGGTCGAGCGCCGCCTTGAGGTCCATGCCGTCGTCGGTGAGCGCGAAGCCCTCGCGCCGGCGCAGCCGCGTTTCGGGAAGTTCGTGGGCCTCCGCGCCGTTCTCCATGCGCTGCCCGGTGTCGATCAGCCGCATGGGGTCGATGCGCCCCGGCTGCCTGAACAGCACGCCCCTGCCGTGGCGCGCCCGTCCCTCCGGGTGGTGGAGCGCCCAGGCCGCATAGCGCGCCGCCGCCTCCAGCGCCTCGCCCGCGTTCGCCTCGTCTGCGAGCCAGCCCAGCACCGCCTCGGAGAAGGCCTCCTCCTCGACCGGAACCGGCATATGCGCGCCGAGCGCCGCCTCGACCGCCGCCCCGTCGAGCGCCGCCGCCTCCGCCGGCTTCACCGCGCGCGCGGCGCGGCGCTGCACGAACAGCCGCTTGCAGCGATAGACGGGGGCGAGCGCGGTGTGGCGCCCGGAGAGCGCGTCCGCCTCCGCCTCGATGCCGAACAGCCGGGCGAGGCAGGCTTCCAGCTTCGGCGCCAGCGCCAGCACCAGCGCCGCTTCCGCCTTCGGCTCCAGCGCGCCGGGCGCCGTGCGGGCGGCCTCCAGCTCTGCGCGCAGGGGCTCGTCGAGGCTCTCCAGGAACAGCGCGTCGAGCCTGACCAGCCCGTCGCGGTTGTACAGGTCCTCGAAGCGGAAACCGTCGGCAAGGGTGAGGTCGGTCATCGATGAAAGATCACCTGGCGCGGCGGAGCCTGTCCGGGATTGCCGGTTGCAGCGATGCTCTCTAACTAGGCGTTCCATGTCCGAGCGACAAGCGACCCCGTGCCGCGCCGTGACCGTCTGGCTGCTCTTCATGGCGTGCGCCGTGGCCGCGATGGTCTCGATCGGCGGCATCACGCGGCTCACCGGGTCGGGCCTGTCGATGGTGGAATGGCGCCCGCTGATCGGCTGGCTGCCGCCGCTTTCCGAGGCCGAGTGGCACCGGATTTTCGCCCTCTACCGGGAGACGCCGGAGTTCCGGCAGGTCAATTTCGCCATCAGTCTCGACGGCTTCCGGGCGATTTTCTGGTGGGAGTATGTCCACCGCCTCTGGGGGCGGCTGCTGGGGGTGTTCTTCATCCTGCCGCTCGCCTGGTTCTGGCTCCGGGGCCGGATCGACCGGCCGCTCCGTCCGCGCCTGGCTCTGCTGCTGGCTCTCGGCGCGCTGCAGGGGCTGATCGGCTGGTGGATGGTGCAAAGCGGCCTCGCCGACCGGCCCGATGTGAGCGCGGCGCGGCTTGCGGTCCATCTCGGCATGGCGCTCCTCATCTTTGCGCTCCTCGTCTGGACGGTGCTCGACCGCATCCGCCCGCGGGCCGGCCCGCGCCCGCTGTCCGCCTGGCTGCTGCTCGGCCTCATCGCCGCCGCCATCGCAAGCGGCGCGCTGGTCGCCGGCAACAGTGGCGGCCTCATCTACAACAGCTTCCCGCTCATGGGCGGCGAGCTGGTTCCGCCGGACTACCGCAGCGACCGGAGCTGGGCCGCCGACGCGCTGGAAAACCCGGTCGCGGCCCAGCTCCATCACCGGCTGCTGGCGATGGCGGCGCTTCTGGCGGTCGTCGCGGCCTGGCTCCGGGCCGGCGGCCGGCGGGCCGCGACGGCCGAGCACATCCTGCTTGCGGCGGTCCTGCTCCAGGCCGGCCTCGGCCTGGCGGCGCTGCTCGCCGTCGTGCCGCTCGGCCTCGCCGCGCTGCACCAGTTCGGCGCCATGCTGCTGTTGGCCGCCGCCCTGTTGCGCACCCACGGCGCGATTGTTCCCGCAAGTATAGAATTCGGAAATACAGACAATCGTTCAACAATACAGTAAAGAAGCGTCGATGCTCGTAAACAGAGCGTAAATAGGACAATATAAATGCAAGTATAGTTATCATTGAAAATTCATCGGGCCCATGCAAATTTATATGATCTCGACACTTATCTGGATTTGAGGAGTTCTTTCGCATGGCGGAACGACTGGCCGAAACGGCCGAGGACGTCTCGCGGCTGGCTTTCGGTTTCATGGCTTCCAAGGCGTTGTTCGCCGGCTTGCATGTCGATGTCTTCAGCCAGCTCGCGGACGGGCCGAAAACCGCGGGCACGATCGCGGCGGCGACGGGCGTTCCCGTCAACCGGATCACGACCCTGATGACGGCGCTGACGGCAGTCGGCCTCGTGGACCGGGAGGAGGAGAGCTATTTCAACGCGCCCGCCGCCTCGTCCTTTCTGGTGCGCGGCGCGCGCCACGATTTCGGCGACTATCTGCGCTACCAGATCGACCGGCAGATGTATCCGTTCCTGACCCAGTTGAACGAGGTCATGGACGGCTCGCTCGAACCCGAGGCTGTGGACAGCTACCAGCACTGGATGTCGGACCCGGAGCAGGCCATGCTCTACAGCGAGGCGCAGCATGCAGGCTCCCTCGGGCCCGGCCGCACGCTCGCGCGGCTGGTCGATCTCTCGGACTGCCACAACCTGCTCGATGTCGGCGGCGGCACCGGCGCCATGACCATCCGGCTGCTCGAGACCTTTCCCGACCTGGTCTCCACGATCATCGACTTCCCCAATGTCGCCGAGATCGGCTGGCGGTTCATCACCGAGGCCGGAATGGTGGACCGCGTGCGCTACATCCCCGCCGATGCGCTGGCCGCCGACTGGCCGACCGAACAGGACGCGATCCTGATGTCCTACCTGTTCAGCGGCGTTCCGGGCACCGAACTGCCGCGGCTCGTTCAGCAGGCCTATGACTGCCTGGCGCCGGGCGGGCACTTCATCGTCCACGACTTCATGGTGGAAGACGACCGCACCGGCCCGCCCATGGCGGCGCTCTGGCAATTGCAGCACATGGCCTTCACGCCGGACGCCCGCTCGGTCACGCCCGGCTGGCTGAAGGGCCGGATGCTGGAAGTCGGCTTCGCCGTGCCCCGCGACGAGGAAATGGTGCCGGGCATGACCCGGCTGATCCACGCCCGCCGGCTGGCGTAGGCCGGAACCGACGGCGTCGCCGCGCATGGCGTCGCCCCGGACCCCGATCCGGGGCCTTGTGCGGCCGGAGTTCCGCTTCATGGAGGCCCCGGCTCTCCGCTGCGCTCCGGCCGGGGCGACGACAGGGGGCCGCGGCCGTTGGTGTCAGTCGAGCGGGAAGGCGTCGAGCCAGGGCTGATAGTCGGGCTCGACATCCACCTCCAGCGTCTCCAGCAGCCTCACCACGCCGCAATAGAACGCCACCACGAGCACGAGATCGACGGTGCGCGCCGTGCCGAGTTCCCGCTCCAGGAAGGCGAAGGTCTCCTCCGACATGGCGGGGCCTTCGGTCATCTCGCGCGCGCCTTTCAGCACCGCCGTCTCGACCGCCCCGAGGCCGCCCGGCTCGCCCCGCGTCTCCGCCTGGACGGCACGGATATCATCGTCGCTGAGGCCGAAATCCTTGCCGATCTTGATGTGGTGGCTGTACTCGTACTCGGACCTCGCCAGGCACCCGACCTGAAGGATGGCGAGTTCCCGCAGGTGCGGATCAAGCTTGCACTGCCAGCGGATCCAGCTTCCGAGCCCCCCGAACGCCCTTGCCCCGCCCGGGCTGTGGGCGAGCGCCTTGTTGAGGTTGATCGGCCGCGCGAGCACATCGCGGTCTTCCGGGGCCAGGTCGGCTTCTTCCAGCAGGGGAATGCGGGCCATCAGACGGTATCCCTTTCCGGACCGCGGACGGAAGCGCCGCCGTCCACCACGAGCGTGTGCCCGGTAATCCACCGGGAGCGGTCCGAGAGCAGGAAGCGCACCGCCTCGCCGATATCCCAGCCGGTGCCCTCGGTCTTGAGCAGCGAGGCGTCGGCGCGCGCCCGGCGGGCGGTGTCGCTCATGCCCGGCCCGCGCTGATAGACCATCGGCGTATAGACCGGCCCCGGCGCCACGCAATTGACCCGCACGCCCTCGCCGCCGTGATCGACCGCCATCGCGCGCGTCAGCGCAATCACCGCGCCCTTGGACGCGGAATAGGCGGTGAGGCCGCGCGGCCGCAACGCCGAGATCGAGGACACATTGACCACCGCTCCGCCGCCCGCCGTCCGGACCATCGCCGGAATGGCGTGTCTGGCGGCGAGGAACATGCCCTTCACATTCACCTCCATCACCCGCTCCCAAGCCTCCTCGGTCTCCTCGACCACGGAGCCGCGCGAGGAGATGCCGACATTGTTGTCGAGCCCGTCGAGCCGCCCGAACCGTTCCAGGGTCGCAGCCACCATGGCGGCGCAGTCCTCGTCGCGGGTGATGTCGGCGGCGCAGGCCGCCGCCTCGCCGCCGCGTTCGGTAATCATCTCGACCGTGCGCCGGGCCAGGGCGAGGTCGCGGTCCACGCACATGATGCGCGCGCCGGCCTCCGCCATCAGGATCGCCGCTGCCCGGCCGTTGCCGATGCCGTCCGGATCGACGGCGCCCGCCCCCGCCACGAGGACAACCTTTCCCTCCATCTCCGCCATGAGCGCCCCTCTCCTTGATTCGCCCTGTTGTTCGCCGCCCTTACTTGTAGGGATCGGCGGCGTCGCGCAAGCCGTCGCCAAGGAAGTTGAAGGCGAGCACCGTCACCACCACCGGCACGACCGGCAGCATCAGCCAGGGATAGAGCACCACGACATTCATGTTCTGCGCCTCCGTCAGCAGCACGCCCCAGCTCGTGACCGGCGGGCGGAGGCCGAGCCCCAGATAGCTGAGCGCCGTCTCGCCGAGGATCATGGACGGGATCGAGAGAGTCGCAGACGCGATGATGTGGCTCGCGAAGCCGGGCAGGAGGTGGCGCGCGATGATGCGGCCGGGCCTGGCGCCCATGAGCTGCGCGGCGGTGCAGAAATCCTCCTCCCGAAGCGCCAGCAGCTTGGAGCGCACGGCGCGCGCAAGCCCGGTCCAGTCGAGCAGGCCCAGAATCACGGTGATGCCGAAAAAGACCAGCACCGGCGACCAGGTGACCGGCAGGGCGGCGGAGAGCGCCATCCAGAGCGGCAGCTCCGGGAAGGAGCGCACGATCTCGATGATCCGCTGCGAGAGGCTGTCCACCCAGCCGCCGTAATAGCCGGCGAGCCCGCCTATGACGATGCCGAGCGCGAAGGAAATGAAGATGCCTATCAGGCCCACGGTGAGCGAGATACGCGCGCCGTAGATGATGCGCGAGAGCACGTCGCGCCCGAGGCGGTCGGTGCCGAGCAGGAACAGCGTCGCGCCCTCCCGGTCCGCGGCGCAGACGAGATGCAGGTCGGCCTCGAACAGGCCCCAGAAGCGGTAGTCGTCGCCGCGGCAGAAGAAGCGCAGCGGATAGACCTTTTCCGGGTCCTCGACATAGACGCGCTTCAGCTGCGCGAGGTCGAGCGAGCGGGAATAGCCATAGACGAACGGCCCGATGAATTCGCCCTCATGGAAGAGGTGGACCGCCTGCGGCGGCGCATGGATATGGCGGATGTTGCGGCTGTGCAGGTTGTAGGGCGCAAGAAACTCGGAGATGAGGACCGAGGCGTAGAGCAGGAGCAGCACGATGCCGGAGGCGACGGCGAGCTTGTGGCGCTTCAGCTTCCACCACATCAGCTGCCACTGCGTCGCGAGGTAATAGCGCTCCTGCTCGGGCGTCAGCGCCTCGACCGCGTGCGGGTCCCAGGGCGCGGTATCGACGAAATGTTCGGGCCGGTCGTTCATCGCTGGGCGCGGCCCCCGAGCCGGATGCGCGGGTCGAGCAGGGCAAGCGCCAGGTCGGAGAGCAGCATGCCGACGATGGTGAGCACGGAGAGGAACATCAGGAACGAGCCGGCGAGATACATGTCCTGGCTGCGCAGCGCGTCGATCAGCATCGGCCCCGTGGTCGGAAGGCTCATCACCATCGCCACGACCGCGGACCCGGAGACGATCTGCGGCAGCATGTTGCCGATGTCGGCCACGAAGGGGTTGAGCGACATCCGCACCGGGTATTTCAGCAGGAGGCGCAGATTGGGCAGCCCCTTGGCGCGGCCGGTCACCACATACTGCTTCTGCAGCTCGTCCAGCAGGTTGGCGCGGAGCCGGCGGATCATGCCGGCCGTGCCGGCCGTGCCGATCACCACGACCGGCACGATCAGGTGCTCGGCTATCGAGACCGTCTTCGCCCAGGACATGGGCTGCTCGACATATTGCGGGTCCATCATCCCGCCGATGGAGATGCCGAACTCGATCCTGAGGACATACATGAGCACGAGCGCCAGCAGGCAATTAGGCGTGGCGAGG
>JAPOZD010000146.1:0-2818 GCA_026706245.1 Alphaproteobacteria bacterium | reverse complement strand
GCGAGCAGGAAATGAGGCGGGGCGAGGCCGATAAAGCCCAGAAATGTGAGGCCGTGGTCGCCCCAGGAATACTGGTGCGTGGCGGAGTAGAAGCCGATCGGGAAGGCGACGACCCAGATGAAGATGACGGTCGAGAAATTGAGCAGCAGCGAGAGCCAGAGCCGGTCCCCCACCACGTCGGAGACCGGCAGGTCGTATTCGAAGGAATAGCCGAAATCGCCCTGGAACATGCCCAGGACCCAGAAGACATACTGCTTCCAGAGCGGCTGGTCGAGGCCGTATTGCTTGCGCAGGAACTCGATCTTGCCGCTGTCCGCGGCCTCGCCCTGGGACTGCAATTCCGCGATGTAGGTGGTGAGGTAGTCGCCCGGCGGAAGCTGGATGATGACGAAGATGATGGCGCTCACGACCGCAAGCGTCGGGACCGCGATGAAAAGGCGCCGGAAGATGTAGGTGAGCATCCTTCCCGTCCCGCCGTCAGTTCGCCAGCCAGAACCGGTCGGGGCGGAATATGCCGAAATGCGCCCCCGGCTCCCAGTTGTAATAGCCCTCTTCCGGCACGCCCCTCAGGCGGTCGGACACGACGACGGGCTGGCGGATCCCGCCGACGATTCCCAGCATGAACACTTCCTCGGCATGGATCTCCAGCATCTCGCGCCAGATGCGCCGGCGCTCCCGGGAATCGCGGGCGTGGCGCCAGGCCTCGTTCAGTGCGTGGAGCCGCTGCGGCGCTTCCATATCGACCGGTTCGCCCGCCGCGCCCCTGGTCTCGTGGTACTGGCCCCATTTCGGCCATTGCAGCTGCTGCTGGCTGGTGGGAGCGAGCTCGGCCGGGCTCATATCGGCCGAGGCGAGCCCGTTTTCCCAGCCCGACCAGACCGACATGAGCGTCTGGCCGGAGAAGATGCGGTTGCGCAGCAGTTCGCGCTGGAGCGGCTTGGTGTGCAGCGCGATCCCCAGCTCCCGCCAGCTGTCGCGGACGAGTTCGAGTATGTCCGTTTCTTCCGTGCTTTCGCCGGCGGTCTCGACGATCAGTTCAGCCGGGCGGCCGTCGGGCAGCAGGCGGAGCCCGTCATCGCCCCATCGGAGCCCCGCCTCGTCCAGCAGGGCGTTCGCCGCATCGGGATCATAGGCCGCCCAGCGCTGCCGGACCGCCTCGTCGTAGAGCGGGCTTCCCGGAAGCAGGCTGTTGTTGCCGGTGAGCGCGAGCCCGAAATAGATGACCTCGTTGACCTCCTCCCGGTAGAGGCCGAGCGACAGCGCCCGGCGCACCCGGCGGTCCCGGAACAGGGACCGCCAGACAGGGTCGGCGGCGTTCAGGTTCGGATAGAGCGCCGCATGCGCGCCCTTGCCCGTGCGCCAGAGGCGGACCTTGTAGCCGCCCGGCTCCTCGCCGCGCTTCAGGAAGGTCACATTGTCGAACCTGAGATAACGCGCCTGGAGGTCGCTGGCGCCGGCGGCGGTCTTCGCCGGGATAAGCCCGCTCGCGGCGATGTTCATCACCACGCGGTCGATATAGGGAAGCTGACGGCCGCCGCCGTCCACGCGATGGTAGAAGGGGTTGCGGGCGAAGAGGAAGCGGTCCGACGGCGGGCGGGTCAACGGAACCCAGGGCTGCAGGGTCGGCAGGTCCGGATTGTCGTTCTTGTACTGGCTGTCGAGCTTGTTGTGCAGCGCGGCCCAGCTTCGCCGGCGCGCCTCCTCCACGGCCCGGGCCAGCGCCTCGGGCAGCGCATGGGCGGCGTGGAAGCGCTTCAGGTAGTGCGCCGGGCGATAGATGTAGAGCGGCCGCGCGCCGGCGAGCGCGGGCAGGAACCCCGCATTGGAGGTCTCCCAGCTGTAGCGGACGGCCGTGTCGCCCAGCACTTCGAAAAGGGGCGGTTTGCCGTCGACCAGCATCGCCGCCGGCGGTCCGGTCGGCGAGAGTTCCTCGTTGTTGGCGACATCCTCCCACCAGTAGCGGAAGTCCTCGGCGGTGAAGGGGTGGCCGTCCGACCATTTATGGCCCGGCCGCAGATGGAGCGTGAAGATGCGGCCCTCCCGGACTTCCACACGCTCCAGAATGTCCGGCTCCAGCACGAGCGCCGGCGTGTAGCACAGGAGCCGCGCATAGCCGTAAACGACCAGCTGGCGCGTGTCCTTGGCCTTGGCCATCAGCACGCGCAGGTCTCCGCCATGCCGGCCGGGCCCGGCTTCCTCGTCGAGATGCGGGACGGCCGGCAGGCGCTGTTCGACGGGGGGCAGCATCCCGGCGCGGACACGCTCGGCGAGAGACGGCGTTTCGACAGGAGCGGCCAGGGACGCGCCCGCAAACAGGGCGAGCGGCGCCAACAGGACCGCCGGCAGCCTCACGCGGCGAGCCCGCCGGGCGCGGCGTCTTCCCCGAGGCGGACGAAATGCCCTTCCTCGATCTCTTCGAACACGCCTCTGGCGCCGCCGGCAAGCCGATAGGGGCCGGGCCAGAGTTCCGGCTTCGAGGCGCGCTCGTCGGCGAGCGCCCGGAAGTCCAGCGGATGGTCGAGGTCGGGCTCCGGCACGGCGGTCAGCAGCGCCCTGGTATAGGGGTGGCGCGGATTGCGGAACAGCTCCTCGCGCGGCGCAAGCTCCACCAGCCTGCCGGCGCACATCACCGCGATGCGCTCCGCCATGTAATCGACCACCGCCAGATTGTGCGACACGAACAGGTAGGTGAGGCCGAGCGCCTTCTGCAGGTCCTTCAGCAGGTTGAGGATCTGAGCCTGCACCGAGACATCGAGCGCCGAGACCGGCTCGTCGCAAAGCAGCAGTTCCGGCTTGAGCGCAAGGGCGCGGGCGATGC
>JAPOZD010000448.1 GCA_026706245.1 Alphaproteobacteria bacterium | reverse complement strand
CACTTGCGCCCGGACTGCACCTGATCGTCCCCATCGTGGATCGCATCGGCCAGCGCCAGAATGTGATGGAGCAGGTGACCGACGTGCCTTCGCAGGAGATCATCACCCGCGACAATGCGATGGTCACCGTGGACGGCGTGGTGTTCTTCCAGATTCTCGACGCGGTGAAGGCGTCCTACGAAGTGCGCCGCCTGGAAATCTCGATCCTCAACCTGACCATGACCAATATCCGGACGGTCATGGGCTCCATGGACCTCGACGAGCTGCTGTCGCAGCGCGACAAGATCAACGCGGAACTGCTGAAGGTGGTGGACGAGGCGACCGCGCCCTGGGGCGTCAAGATCACCCGCATCGAGATCAAGGACATCACGCCGCCCGCCCAACTCGTGGATGCCATGGCGCGGCAAATGAAGGCGGAACGGGAAAAGCGCGCGGTCATTCTGGAGGCCGAGGGAGTGAGGCAGGCGGAAATCCTTCGCGCCGAAGGACAGAAACAGGCGGCGATTCTCGATGCCGAAGGCCGGCGGGAAGCAGCCTTCCGGGATGCCGAGGCCCGCGAGCGCGAGGCAGAGGCGGAGGCGCGCGCCACCGAAATGGTCTCGAAGGCCATCGGCGAGGGAAACGTCCAGGCGATCAACTATTTCGTCGCGCAGAAATACGTGACCGCGCTTGAGGGCATTGCCAGCGCCCGCAACCAGAAGGTCGTGCTGATGCCGCTTGAGGCCTCCGGCGTGATCGGCGCGCTTGCGGGCCTCACCGAGATCGCGAAGGAGGCCTTCGGCAAGGACGGGGATTCGGGCCCGCCCGCCCCGCGCCGCGGAAGCTCGGTGCCGCCTTCCGGTTCCGGCGCCTGAGGCCCGGTCCATGGAAACATTTTCGCCCGAGGATATCTCCTACTGGCACTGGCTGGCGCTCGGCGTCCTGCTGATGCTGGTGGAAATCCTCGTCCCGGGCGTTGTTTTCCTCTGGCTGGGGATCGCCGGGGTCCTGACCGGGCTGCTGGTTGCCGCCGTTCCGGAATTGGACTGGCAGGTTCAACTGGTCGCTTTCGCCGTCCTGTCGGTGGCGGCGATTTTCCTGGGGCGGCGCTTCGTGGCCTTCAGACAGGGGCCCACCGACCATCCGACCCTGAACCGGCGCGGCCGCAGCATGGTCGGCACACGCGCCACGCTGCGGGATGCGACCGTCAGCGGCCGCGGCCGGGTGCGGATCGGGGACACGATGTGGGCGCTCCGCCTGGCGTCGCCCGAGGGCGATCTGCCGGCGGATACCGAAGTAACGGTGGTGGAGGTCGATGGCGTGACGCTCGTCGTTCGCGAAGTCCTCGAGGACGAGGCCGAAGAGGAGGCTGCTGAAGAGGACTAGGCGCGCGATCCGAGCCGGCGCACCCGGAGCGCCAGTATGGCGGCTTCCGCGCCATAGCCTGCCATCCAGGCGGCGAGGCCGATGATGGCGCCATTGCCGCCAGGCAGTAATAGTCCGGCGGCAGCGATGAATGCGGCCGCGGCAACGCGGGCGATACCGGATACGGCGAGCGCGCCCGTGACCCTGGCGCCTGCCAGAAGGCCGCGAAAGACCGCCGACAGGCCCCAGAAAGCGGCCATGCCGAACGCGAACTGCATGGCGGGCGCGCAATAGGCTTCGAGCACGGGTTCGAGGCCCATCGCCTCGGAAAGCACCAGACTGTCGAGCGGCGTGTGGAACAGGAGCGCGGCGACCGCACCGAAGAACAGCATTTGCTGCCCGGCGAATTTCAGGATCACCCGTCGGTCGTCGGCGCGGCGCACAAGCGTCTGGGCGCTCTGCACCAGGTTGCGCAGCGGGCTCAGCATCAGGCCTGCGAGGCCGTACACGATTGCAAATGCGGCGAGCGCCAGATCGGGATCGGGAAGGCGGCCGAGGAACACGCTGATGGCGAAGACCATGCCCATCTCGGCCGAGGAGTTCAGCATCAGCGGCCAGGAAAACCGCCATTGCGCCCTTACGCTCGGCGGCCGTTCGCCGTGCTCCGGCAGGCCGGCATAGATGCGCCGGGCGAAAAAGACGGCGACGACCGTCTCGCACAACATGGCGAATACCAGCGCCCCGGCGCCGACCGCCGCACCCTCCAGCACGAGTGGCAACACGACAAGCGAGCCGGCGAGCGAGCCCAGCCGCGCGACAGTCGCCCAAGTGATGAAGATCGTTTTCTGGCCGATCATCAGGAGCCCGAAGGCGATCGATCGGCAGATGAGGATCGGGGCGCTCAACGACAGCAGGAAGGTCGCCGTCTTCGCCTCGGCGACCGCGGCGTCGCTGATGCCGAACAATATGCGAAACGCGAGATCGCCGAGCGGCGTGAAAGCCAATAACTGCGCCACGGCCCAGGGAACCGCGACGATGACGACCATGAACCGCAGCAGGTGGCCGAGCGCGCGGCGGGTGCGCATGTAGGAGAGCGTCAGAAGGGAGCAGACCTCGGTGCCACTTGCGATGGAGTAGTAGAGCGTGAAGGCGCTGTGGAAGGCGGCGAGCACGATGCTGCTGTCATCCATGCGCGCCAGGAAGGCGTTGATGACCGACTTCGAGATCATGTTGAGTTCGGTCATGAAGATGAGTGGAATGAAAAACCGGTAGCAGGTCCCCAGATCGATCCCCGCTTTGGCCGCCCCGCTCATGCGGCCATTAGACAGGGGGGATACGAGCTTGCAAACTCCGGCCCGTTCCCGTGGCCCCGGAGGCGGTCCGCATGATTGTCGAGCGAATCGAAGCGATCCCGATAGAAATTCCGCTGTCGCGAGTCTTTGGCGGCAGCACCTATGCGGTGCCGACCCGCTGCACGGTCATCACCCGGCTGACTGTCAGGGACGGGCCGACCGCGGAAGTCTATAACGGCGACAACCGCGCCGAAGGCCGCGAAGTCGCGCGGCTGGTGGAGAACGTTCTGGTGCCGCTGCTGGTCGGCAAGGACCTGCGTGACTGGCGCCGGCACTATGACGCCATGTTCGCCCGCGTGCCCGGTGCGGCCATGGCGCCGAAACTGCTTCTGGAAGCGATTGCCTGCGTGGACAGCGCGGTCTGGGACGGCTTGGGCCGCATCTACGGCGTCAGCGTGGCGCGGCTGATGGGCGGCGCTCGCGAGTCGCTGCCGATCTTCTCCATCGGCGGCTACTACGAGGACGGCAAGACGCTGGACGACCTGGGCCGCGAGATGCGCCAGCTGCAGGAATGGGGCATGGCGGGCTGCAAGGTGAAGGTCGGCGGCCTTTCGCCGGACGAGGACGCCGAGCGGTTGGCGGCCTGCCGCGAGTGCGCCGGCCCGGACTTCATGCTGGCGGTGGATGCCAACCGGGGCTGGGACCGGCGCAGTGCCGAACGCTTTGCGCGGCTGGTGGAGCCGCTCGACATCGCCTGGTTCGAGGAGCCGTGCCACTGGTTCGACGACATGTCGGCCATGGCCGCCCTGCGCAACGCAACGTCCATTCCCGTGAATGCCGGCCAGAGCGAGATTACCGCGCATGGCGCGCGCCGGCTGGTGGAGGCGGGGGCGGTCGATATGGTCAATATCGACGCTTCCGAATCGGGCGGGCCGACGGCATGGCTGGATGCGGCTGCGGTCTGCCGATTGCACGATGTGCGGATGACCCACCATGAGGAGCCGCAGATCGCGCTCCACCTGCTGGCCGCGACGGCGAACAGCTTTGCGGTCGAGTGTTTCGCGGACCCGGAGCGCGACCCGATCTGGCCCGGTATGTGGCTCGACCCGCCCGAACTCCGCGACGGCCGCCTGCATGTGTCGGACCGGCCGGGCTTCGGCATCCGGCTCGACCCCGACAAGGTCGAGGCCTACAGGATCGACCGATGACGGAGGGATATGTCGAGACCGGCGGAAACCGCTTCTTCTATCGCTGGGAAGGGCCCGCCGACAGTCCCGTCGTGATGATGGCGCATGCCATGGGGACCAGCCACCACATATGGGACTGGCAAGTGCCGGCGCTTGCCGGGCGCTACCGGCTGCTGCTCTATGACTGGCGCGGCCACGGCGCCAGCGATGCCCCGGAGGGTCCCTATTCGCTCGACGGCTTCGTTTCCGACGCCGTGGGCATCATGGACGCGCTTGGGCTGGGGCAGGTGATATTCGTCGGCATTTCCACCGGCGGCATGATCGCGCAGGGCGTCGCCATCGGGCATCCCGGCCGCGTGCGCGCCGCCGCGCTCTGCAACACCATGGCCCGCGCAACGCCCTGGTACCGCCAATGGGTCGTCGAGCGCCAGGCGGTGGTGCGGGCCTCGGGCATGGCGCCGGTCTGGGACATGACCCACAAGCTCTGGTTCTCCGACGCCTATGCGGACGCCGCCGGGCCGGACTACGCGGCAATTCGCGACATCTTCAACGCGACGGACATTACCGGCTATCTGGCGGGCACCTCGGCCGTCGCCGAACTCGACTATCTGGACCGGCTGGACCGGATCTCCTGCCCGGTCCTGGTGCTGGGCGCGAGCGACGATCCGGTGACGCCGCCCGTCCGCGCCGAAGAGCTCCGCGACGGCATTGCCGGGGCCGAACTGGTCATGCTGCCGGGCCTGCGCCACTTCTCGAATGTCGAGGCGCCGGAGCTCTTCAACCCACCGCTCAGGGCCTTTCTCGACCGCGTTACCAGCCCGCCGCGTTGAGCGCGACGCCGAGGGCGGAGCCGAGCGCGGTCACGGCCCCGGCGCGTGCGAGCGCGCGCCTCGAGAGGAGCAGGCGGCCGAACCGCGCGGCAAGACCGGTCCACGCGCCGTCCACAGGTGGATTGACGAAGATGACGAACGCGGCGAAGGACGGGATGGCGCCCAGGATGAAGCCGATGCCATAGGAGCCCGTCCAGGCGAGAAGGCCGCCGTAAAGCGCCGGATAGATCATCATGGCGATGGAGGTGAAAGCCAGCACGCCGCCGGTGACGCCTCCGACCTGGCCTTCCGGCGCGAGCCGCGCGGTCTCCGCCAGCAGGATGCCGTGCCAACTGAGCGCCGTCATGTTGAAGACGACGGCGACGGCGGTGATTTCCCAGAAGGTCCAATCGGTCCCGTAGAGCGCGGTCGCGACTGCCGAGAGCCCGGCCACCAGCCCGATGCCGGCCATGATGATGCGTGGTGAGACCGCGCCCCCGCCGAGAGCGCCCCAGAGGATGCGCGCCCAGACGGCGGAGAAGGATGCGATGGCGAAGGCGGAGCCGGCCTCGGCTTCCGAGTAGTCCAGCCCGTCGATGAGAAAGAGGATGAAGAAGCCGGAGAAGAGCGCCTGCAGGCCGCCGAAGGCGAAGGCGGCGAAGGACAGGTCGCGCAGCGGGCGAATGGCGAGCACCGTCTTCAGGGTTGCCGGAAGGTCGCCGAAGGCGATCTTCATGTCGGGCCGGCGGTCGGCGTCGAAGAAGGTCCGGACGGGCTCCAGCGAGACCATCACCGCGAAGACGATCAGGCAGGTGACGAAGGAGGCGCCGTAAGGGCCGAGCCGGACCGATACGCCAAGTGTCTCGGAATAGAAGGTGAGCGCCAGCAGGAAAGGCACCAGCAAGCCGCCGATGAGCGCGCCGACGGGCACGCCCGTCTGCTTGATCGAGAAGATCAACGGCGCGAGGCGCAGCGGCGTCACCCGCGCCAGGATGTGCGAACTTGCAGGCGTCGAGACGGAGGCGGCGCCCAGCAGCAGTGCGCCCAGCGGGAACAGCCACAACTGCGCCGATGCCGTCACCAGCAGGCTTGACCCCATCAGCAGTAGGGCGACCTGGCTTACCCGCAGCGGCCCGTAGCGCAGGATGAAGCCGCCGCAGCCGACCGCCGCAATGATCGCAGCCACATTCTGGAGGAAGAGATAGAAGCCGAGCCAGGCCCGGGAGATGCCGAAGTCCTCGGCGATCTGGTCGGCCAGGATCGGCAGCGCGATCTGGCAGACATAGGAGAACGCCTGCTGGACCAGCATGGCCACAGTTGCCGCCGCCATGATCGTGCGCGGGCTGAAGCGCGCGAGGTCCATCAGCGTATGCGGATGTTGACCGAGGCGCGCATTCCCGGCCAGACGGTCTTCTCCACCGGCGGAATGTCGATGAATACCGGGATTTTGCGCGCGCCGCCGCGGCCGTTGGGCTCGCTGCCGTCAACGGTCGTGCGCCCGATCGCCCGCACGCGGCCCTCAAGCGTCTCGTCGGGCCAGGCGTCGAAGTCGATGGCCACCGGCTGGCCGGGCTCGATATGGCGGATGTCGGACTCGTCGATATCGGCCTCGATCCAGACCCGGTCGGGATCGTGGATCAGGAACACCGGGTCCCCGTCCTCGACATAGGCGCCCGGATTGACATGGACCTCGTCGATGACGGCGCGGACCGGCGCGCGGATATGCATGTCCTCCAGCCGGCGGCGCGCCTGTTCGACTTCGACCGCGGTCTTGTCGATGTCCCGGTCGATGACCGCAAGCCGGGTCTGGAACAGGCGTTCCCGCCCGGCCGTGCCGGCCAGTTCTGCGGCTTCCCTGAGGTTCATGGCAATGCGGGTCTGGATGTCCCGCAGCTTGCTCTCCATCTCCAGCAGTTCGTCGCGCGCCTCGTCGATCCGCCTTTGCGGCACGACATCGCGGCCGAGCCGCCGGTTCCGCTTGAGATTGTCCTCCGCGATCTGCTTGCGGCGCTCCAGCGTTGCGAGCTCGAGGCGCAGCAGCCGGCCCGTCTCCTCCACCGTTGCGAGCTTGTCGGCAAGCTCCGACTTGAACAACGCGAGCTCCGCCACTACCTGGCCGCGCTGGGCCTTCTGCTTTTCCAGTTCGGCTTCCAGCGCCCGGAGGTCGAGCACGGCCACCACATCGTCCATGTCGGCGAGCGGCGCGCCCTTCTCGACGACGTCGCCCTTGCGCACGCGGATCGCCGCGACGCGGGTGTTGACGCTGGAGGAGAGCAGGGTGAAATCCGCCGCAACGCGGGCGTCCGGCTCATAGACATTGTGCCACCAGTGGATCGCCTCGTTGACGCCAACGGCGATCACCGCCACCGGCAGGGCCAACAGCAGATAGGTGTAGGCCCTGCGGCGCTTCTTGAGGGGAACTTCGGCCATCGGGGACGATTTATTCTATGCTGCGCGGGCATCGCGCCTGCCGAAACCTAGCACGGCCGGCGCGGGAAGCGAGGGCGGCGGAGAGGCGATGGAAACGAACGACAGCGACTGGCGCCGGGCGCCCTGGCCCGGCGGGGCGCGGATCGCGCTCTCCCTTGTGGTGAATGTCGAGGAAGGCGCGGAGGCCCGCATCGACGACGGCGACCCCTATCCCGAGCCCGTGGACGAGCTGGGCGCCAGCCCGAGGCGCGCGGTCCGCAATTACGGCAACGAAAGCAACTACGCCTACGGCATCAGGGCAGGCGCGCCCAGGGTGATGCGGCTGCTGGAAGAGCGCGGGCTGAAGGCGACCTTCACCGCGGCGGCGGTGGCGCTGGAGCGTGCGCCGGCGCTCGCCGCGCGGATCGCGGCGGGCGGGCACGAGGTCTGCGCACACGGGCATCGCTGGATTCACCAGTTCCGCATGGAAGAGGCGCAGGAGCGGGCCTTCGTGCGCGATGCTGCAGCCTCGATCGAGCGGACGACCGGCACCCGGCCGGCAGGCTGGCTGTCGCGCTATCTGCTGACCGACAACACGAGGCGGCTGCTGATCGAGGAAGGCTTCGCCTACCATATGGACGACTATTCGGACGACCTGCCCTTCTGGCACGAGGAGCCTGCGGGCCGGATCGCGGTCGTGCCCTATGCGCTCGATACCAACGACATGAAGATGTGGACCGATCCCGCCTATACGCCGGCGGACTGGTTCGACTATGCGCGGGAGAGTTTCGACCGGCTTTACCGCGAGGGGGTCGAGGGGGCGCCGAAAATGATGAGCCTCGGCGTGCATCTGCGAATCATCGGCCGTCCGGGCCGCATCGGCTGGCTGGAGCGCTTCCTCGATCATGTGCAGGGGCATGGCGGCGTGTGGGTCGCGCTCAGGCGGGACATAGCGGACTGCCTGCCGTGAGCGGCCTGCTCGGCCGGCTCGATGTGGGGGCCATGCTCAGGGACTACCCGATGGGCGCGGCCTTTCTCGAAGGGCCGGCGGCGCTGTCCCGCGATGCCCTGCGGGCGCTCCAGGAGCGCCGCTTCGCCCGTGTCATGGAGCGCGCCTGGCAGGTGCCGTTCTACCGGGACCGATGGACCGCGGCCGGCCTGGAGCCGGGCGACATTTCCGGTCTCGACGATCTGGCGCGGGTTCCCTCCTTCTCCAAGGACGACCTGATGGCGAGCGTGGCCGCGGCCCCGCCGTTCGGGCGTTTCGACGGGCGCGACACCGACAATGCCTTCGCCGTATTCCACACGACCTCCGGCACGACCGGCATCCCGCAGCCCTTGTTCTACGGAGCCGAAGACCGCGAAATCCAGAACCTGCTGCTGGCCCGCGCCTATCGCCTCATGGGGCTCAGGGACGACGATATCGTCCATTCCGTTTACGGGTTCGGCACGGTCAATGGCGGCCACTATGTTCGCGAGGCGGTGACGCATTTCACCGACGCGCTGCTGGTGCCGGCCGGCACGGGGCGCGACATGCCGTCCGAGCAGCAGGTCGAAACCATGGCGCGGCTTGGCGCGACGGTGCTGGTCGGCTTCGGCGACTATGTCCGCCATCTGGCCGAAACCGCCGGGAAGAAAGGCCTGACGATTCCGCTCCGCCTCGTCCTCGGCCATTTCGGGCGCGGCGACCGGCAGGCGGTTTCGGACGCCTGGGGCGGGGCGGCGGTCTATGACTGGTACGGGGTGGGCGATACCGGCGTCATCGCCGCCGAAAGCCCGAGCCGGAACGGGCTGCATATCTTCGAGGATGCGCACCTCGTGGAAGCGCTCGACCCGGAAACGGGCAAGCCGGTCGAGGACGGCCACGTCGGCAATCTCTGCGCGACCGTGCTCTTCAAGACCGGCATCTACCCGATTGTCCGCTTCGACACCAAGGACCTGACGACGCTCTCCGCGCCGGACCCGGATTCCGGCATCAATTTCCGGCGCATGTCGGGGTTCGAGGGCCGGTCGGACAATATGGTGAAGCTGCGCGGCATCAATGTTTATCCAACGGCTGTCGGCGCGCTTCTCGAGGAGTTCGAGGCGCTCACCGGCGAATATGTCTGCCGGGTGTTCCGGGCCGGAGGCCGCGAGGAAATGGCGGTCATGGCGGAGGCGCGCGAGCCGGGCGGGCGGCTGGCGGAGGACTTGTCCGAGCGCCTGAAACGGGGCCTCGGCGTCCAGGTCGCAGTCGAGCTCGTGGAGCCCGGCGGAACGGCTGCGTTCACGCAGGTCAACGAACGGCAAAAGCCGGTCAGGCTCGTCGATGAGCGCTGAACCGTTCCGGTTCGAAGCGTAATTCCCGGTTTGCCGCTGGACAGCGACTCGCGCGGGGGCATTTACCGCGGCTGGTGGGTGGCGGCGGGCGGCTTCGTCCTGGCGTTCTACGCCTGGGGCGTCGGGTTCTATGGCCACGGGTTCTACATGGCTGTGCTCGGCCGTTCGACCGGCTGGCCGGTCTCTCTCCTGTCGAGCGTCGTGGCGGGGTTCTGGCTGGCGAATGTGGCCGCCAGCCTCGCATTCGGGTGGATAACGGACAGGTTCGGCGCGCGGCCGGCGGTGGTGTACGGCGCGCTGGCCATGGCGGCGGGCTGCTTTGCGCTGGCGGCGTTCGAGGCGGGTTTCTTCGAGGCGCGCTGGCAGCTCTTCGCAATCTTCGCGCTCATGGGCAGCGCCTATCCGGGCCTGGCGGCCATGGCGGTCAGCGCCGCGCTGGTGCCGTGGTTCAGGCGCCGGCTCGGCCTTGCCCTCGGCATCGCGCTGACCGGGGCGAGCGCCGGCGGCGCGGTCATGCCGCCGCTGATGGCGTGGCTTTCCGCCCGATACGGCTTCGACGCCGCCATGACAGGCATCGGCGCGGCGCTCATCCTGTCGGTGCTGCCGGTTGCGCTGTTGCTGGTCCGGCAGCCCGAAGGACGGGAGGCCGCCAGGGAAACGGACGCGGCGACCGCGCCGGCCGCACACGGCCGGCCGGCGCCGGCGCGGTTCCTCGGCGACTTTCGGTTCTGGGTCATTGCATCGGCCTGCAGCCTTTCGCTCGGCGCCCAGGTGGGCTTTCTGATGCACCAGATACCCTTGCTGCAAGGTCCTCTCGGGCTTTCCGGCGCGGCCTTCGCGGTCAGCGTTGCGTCGTTGAGCGCGGCTCTGGGACGGTTCGTGCTGGGAGCGCTGGTCGCCCGCTTCCCGCTCCCGGTGCTGGCCGCCGGCTGCTACCTGATACAGGCATTCGGGCTGCTGTTGCTGCTGGCCGGGGAGCCGCCCGCGCTGCTGTTCGCCGCCTCCGCCATCGCCGGCTTCGTCATCGGCTGCATCGTGATGCTGCCGCCGCTGCTGCTGGTGGACGGCTTCGGCCAGCACGGCTACGGCACGGCCTACGGCCTGACCGCGGCCGGCATGTTTGTCATGGCAAGCCTTGCGACCGCCCTGACCGGGTGGCTGTTCGATGCGACCGGCGCCTATGTCTGGCCGCTGCTGGGCCTCGCCGGGCTGCACCTGCTGGCCGGCCTCCTGGTCCTGTGGCACGGTCACCGCCAACGAAGCTGCGGGGCTGCGCCATGAGCACCGGACTTTCCCTTTCCGAACTGCGTCAGGGCTACGCCGCCGGACATCTCGACCCCGCTGCGGTCGCGGAGGCTTATCTGGGGCGGATCGAGCGGGAGAATCCCCGGCTCAACGCCTATATCGCCATCACGGCGGAAGCCGCGCGCGAGGCGGCGGCGGCATCCGCGGCGCGCTGGCGGGCGGGCCGGCCGGCCTCCGCCATCGACGGGGCACCCATCGCGGTCAAGGACAATATCGACATGGCCGGTATCGTGACCGCCAACGGCCTGCCGGGCGGCAGGCTTGCAGAGGCGGACGCACCCGTCGTCGCGCGGCTCCGGAAAGCGGGCGCGGTGCTGCTCGGCAAGACCAATCTGCATGAGGCGGCCTTCGGCACGACGACCTTCAACCCGCATTGGGGCATGACCCACAACCCGCATCGCGAGGGATGGACGGCGGGCGGCTCCAGCGGCGGCTCCGGCGCGGCCGTGGCGGCCGGGCTTGCGGCTGCCGCGCTCGGCTCCGACACCATGGGCTCGGTGCGTCTGCCGGCGGCCTATTGCGGCTGTTTCGGCCTGAAGCCGACGCAGGGCGCAGTGCCGCTCGAAGGCGTCGCGCCGCTCGCGCCGAGCTTCGACCATGCGGGACCGCTCGCGCGCACGGCCGACGACGCGCTGGCGCTGCTTGAGGTCATGGCGGCGCGCACGGCGGGGCCGGAGGGACGCTGGCATCCGGTCAGGCTCTCCGCCTTCGACGGCTACGCCCTCGAAGCGGAAGTCGAGGACGCCATGCCGGCGCTCGACCTGCCGGCGCTGGACTGGCCGGGCTACGAGCCTTCGGCGGCGCGCAAGGCGGGCCTGCTGGTCATAGAGGCGGAAGCCCATGCGGCGCTTGGCATCCCGGAAGGCGCTTCGGACGAACTGCGCGGCTATCTGGACTATGGCGCGAAGCTGGCCCCGGAGCGGCTCGCGGCTGCGCGCGAGGCTGTCCGGCGCATCCGCGAAGACGCCGCCGAGCGCATCGGCGATGCCGTCATCATCGCGCCGGTCGCGCCCTGCGGCCCTTTCCCGCGCTCGCGCAAGGCGCCCGCCAACCAGGGCGAATTGCTGGCCTTCGCCAATCTCACCGGCCTGCCGGCGCTCGCCTTCCCCTGCGGACGAATGGCGAACGGCATGCCCTTCGCGCTGCAGGCGATCGCCGGCCCCGGCAGGGAGGCGGCGCTCGCCGCGGCGAGCCGGGAGTTCGGGGACCGCGACTAGGCGCCGGCAAACGCGCGGCAGGTTCCGCCGGGCCGGGAGCCAGGAACCGCCCGGCGCTTTCTCACAGCCGCAGTCCTTCCAACGTCCGCGCATCTGACAAATCTCCTCAACCGGACTGTCCAGCCCATGGGGCCCACTCCAGCGAAACGTCATGAAGTGTCATGTTTT
>JAPOZD010000258.1 GCA_026706245.1 Alphaproteobacteria bacterium | reverse complement strand
CCTTCCAGCCGGTCGAGCGCGATTTCGCCTTCGTCGTCGCCGAGGAGGTCGAGGCCGACAGCGTGTTGCACGCCGTGCGCAATGCCGACAAGGCGCCGATCGCGGACACGGCGATGTTCGACGTCTATCGCGGCAAGGGCATCTAACAGGGGCGCAAGTCGCTCGCCGTCGCCGTCACCCTCCAGCCGCAGGACGCCGCCCTGACCGACGCCGACCTCGAAGACGTGGACAAGCTCGCATCGTCGGCGCCGTTGCAAAGGCGACCGGGGCCGTGCTCAGGGGGCGAGCGGCCGATTCCGCCCGGCAGCGGCGGCGCGGTCAGGCGCCGAGTTCGCGCTTCAGGTTGCGGTCCACCGCGTCGAGGAAGCCCGTGGTGCTGAGCCAGCCCTGGTCCGGGCCGGCCAGCAGGGCCAGGTCCTTGGTCATCTCGCCGCCTTCAACGGTCCCGATGCAGACCCGCTCCAGGGTGCGGGCGAACTCCGAGACCTCGGGCGTTTCATCGAACTGGCCGCGATAGTCGAGGCCGCGCGTCCAGGCGAAGATCGAGGCGATGGAGTTGGTCGAGGTCTCGTTCCCCTGCTGGTGCTGGCGGTAGTGGCGGGTGACGGTGCCGTGCGCGGCCTCCGCCTCGATGGTCTTGCCGTCCGGCGTCATCAGCACGGAGGTCATGAGGCCGAGCGAGCCGAAGCCCTGGGCCACGGTGTCGGACTGCACGTCGCCGTCATAGTTCTTGCAGGCCCAGACATAGCCGCCTTCGAGCTTCATCGCCTGCGCCACCATGTCGTCGATCAGCCGGTGCTCGTACCAGAGCCCGGCGGCCTCGAAGCGGTCTTTGAACTCGTTCTCGAACACCTCCGCGAACAGGTCCCGGAAGCGCCCGTCATAGGCCTTCAGGATCGTGTTCTTGGTGGACATGAAGCAGGGATAGTTGCGCATCAGCGCATAGTTGAAGCAGGAGCGCGCGAAGCCCCGGATCGACTCGTCGAGATTGTACATCGACATGGCGATGCCGCCGCCGGGGAAGTCGAACACCTCGCGCTCGATGGCCTCGCCGCCGTCCTCCGGCTCGAAGCGGATGGTGAGCTTGCCCTTGCCCGGCACGACGAAATCGGTCGCGCGGTACTGGTCGCCGTAAGCATGGCGGCCGATGATGATCGGCTTGGCCCAGCCCGGCACCAGGCGCGGCACGTTCGAGCAGATGATCGGCTCGCGGAAGACAGTGCCGTTGATGATGTTCCGGATGGTGCCGTTGGGCGAGCGCCACATGGCCTTCAGGCCGAATTCCTCGACCCGGTCCTCGTCCGGCGTGATCGTCGCGCATTTGACGCCGACGCCGTATTTCTTGATCGCATTGGCCGAGTCGATCGTGATCTGGTCGTCGGTCTCGTCGCGCTTCTGGATCGACAGATCGTAATATTTCAGGTCGATATCGAGATAGGGCAGGATCAGCTTTTCCTTGATGAACTCCCAGATGATCCGCGTCATCTCGTCGCCGTCGAGCTCGACGACGGGGGTTGCAACCTTGATCTTGCTCATATGCGTGCCGCTCCCGGCGTGCTTGTCGGCCGCCGAAGGCGTGGCCGTACCGTGTTGAAAGGAAGGGCCGCAACATAGGCCGGCGCCGGAAACCGCGCAAGCGGCGCGGCGCCCGGCCGCCCGGCCCTATGGAGTCGCAGCGGGGCGGAAGCGGATCGGCATGGAGACGGTGCCGCGCAGGCTCACCCCGTCGCGCCAGTCGAGCCGGTCCGCCGCGATTTCGACCTCCTGCATCGCCGCCAGCAGGCGCGGGAAAGCCAGCGCCGCCTCCAGCCTTGCGAGCTGCGCGCCGACGCAGAAATGGATGCCGAAGCCAAAGGCGATCTGCCGGCCCTGCCGACGCGCGATGTCGAAGCGCTCCGGCTCAGCGAAGGCTTCCGGGTCGCGGTTGGCGGCGTTCAGCATCAGGAAAACGCGCTCGCTGGCCCGGATGCGCGCGCCCCGAATCTCCATGTCCTCGGCCGCGACCCTGGAGACGGCCGGGGCGGGCGAATCGAAGCGCAGCATCTCTTCCACCGCCGCCTCCGCGCGCTCCGGCTCCCGGCGCAGCAGGTCCTGCTGGCGGGGGTCGCGGATGAGGCGCATCAGGCCGTTGGCAAGCAGGCCGGTGGTCGTCTCGTGACCGGCGAAGAGCAGCAGGATGCAGTTGGCCACGAGGTCGTCGTCGGAGAGGCCGGGGCTTGCGGCAAGCTCGGAAATGAGGTCGCCGGTCGGGCAGCGGCGGCGTTCGTTCAGCAACTCGCGGAAGGTCCCGTCGAGGCCGGCGACAGCGGCCTCGGCGCGGTGATGCTTGTCGGGGGCGGTCTGCGAGGAGCCGACGAACAGCGCGAGGTCGTGGCTCCAGCGCTGGAAATCGTCGAGGCGGTCCGGCGGCGCGCCCAGAATCTCCATGATGACGCCGGCCGGCAGCGGATAGGCGAAGTCGGCGACGAAATCCATCCGCCCGCCGTCCAGCGCCGGCGCCAGCAGGGCGTCGATCCGCCGCGCGATCCGGGGCGCCATCGCGCCGAGCGCGGCGGTGGTGAAGCGGCCGTTCAGATGGGCGCGGATGCGGGTATGCTCGGGCGGGTCGAGGAAGACAGCCCAGCGGCCGAGCGCCCCTTCGCTCCGCTGCAACTGCCGCCGGCGCGCGGGATCGAGCCCCTGGAAATAGGCCGCCATGCGTTCCGCCGAGAGCCGCCGGTCGCGCTGCGCGGCCAGGCAGTCGTCATAGCGCGTCAGCAGCCAGGCCCTCAGCCGCCCGCTCCAGGCGACGGGGGCCTCGGCGCGCAACCGCGCGAGCGCGGGATAGGGGTCGGCAATGGTCGCCGGATCGGTCGGGTCGTAAATCTCGTCGGTGGCCGTCATGAGCCGTCCATTCGATTCCGCCGGGCCGAACCGGGCTCCGGAGGGCCCGCCGGACTGGACTGGCGGAGGAGAGTGGGAGTCGAACCCACCTGGCAGCGATGCGCCGCCGCAGCGGTTTTGAAGACCGAGCCGGCCACCGGACCGGATTCCCCTCCGCAGCCCGATTAGTGGCAAGTCCGGACGGGGCGGGTCAAGCGGCGAAGAGCAGGCGCAGCCCCGCCTTCTCCTCCGGGCCGCACCAGGCGCCTTCCAGCGCGGCCGCTGCCAGCTTGCGAATCTCGGCGCGGCTGAAGCCGAACACGTCCATGAGCACGGCGTATTCCCCGGCGAGGCTGTTGTGGAACATGCCCGGGTCGTCGGTGTTGACCGTGACGTTGAGCCCGCGCTCCCAGTAGCGGCGCACCGGGTGGTCCTCGATCCGCCCGATGACGCCGGTGGCGAGATTTGAGAGCGGGCAGAGTTCCAGCACGACGCCCGTCTCGGCCAGCAGATCGACAACCGCTTCGTCCTCCTCGGCGCGCAGCGCATGGCCGATGCGGTCCACCCTGAGCGCCTCGACCGCACCGCGGACGCTTGCCGCCCCGGCCGCCTCGCCGGCATGGGCGCTCGTTCGCAGCCCCGCCTTGCGCGCCGCCTCATAGACCGGCGCAAAGGGTTCGGGCGGATGGAGATGCTCCGAGCCGCCGATGCCGATGCCGAGAATGCCGGCGTCACCCGCAACCTCGACGACCTCCGCCAGCGTGACGGCCGCATGGTCGGGCCCGAGGTCGCGGACGAGATCGGCAATCAGGTAGAGCGTCGCTTCCGGCACCCGGTCGAAGCCGCTGCGGATGGCTTCCGCGAGGCGAGCAGGCGTCAGGCCCCGGTCCGCGAACCGGCCGGGGGAAAAGAACAGCTCCGCATAGCGGATGTTCTGGCGCGCGAGGTCCGCCGCGACGGCTTCGGCGATGAAGGCGAAATCGTCATAGGTCCTGAGAAAACCGTTCTTCCAGATCCAGCTATCGATGAAGGCCGGGAAATCGGGATAGGTCAGGCGCGCCCTCAGAGCCTCCACGGTCGGCACGGCCGGGTCCCCGCCGGCAGCCTGGACCAGCTCGAACAGCGCCGGCAGCGGAATGGCGCCTTCCAGATGCAGGTGCAGCTCCGCCTTCGGCAAGGCGGCGAGCCAGTCGTCGCGTTCCGTCATTCAGCCGCTCCCCCGGACGGCTAGCCCGGATTGTTCGGGTTGACCGCCAGAAACGCCGCCGCCAGCGCCAGGAACACGGCGAGCGCGAGCGCAAAGCGGCGGCGCTGCCATGCCGTGTCGGTGTGCGGGCGCTTCTTCGCGCGCACGAGCTTCACCACTGCGTCCACCGCGATTCCGAGCGCAATGAGGACAGCGAGCGCGATTATCTGGTGAGACGCCATCGCCCCGCTCAACCATCGGCCCCGAACACATCGCGCGTATGCGCGCCGAGCGCCGGCGCCCGGCTGCGGACCGGCGGCCGCTCGCCGTCCAGGCTCACCGGCAGGCCGAGCAGGGGATAGCCGGTTTCCGGCTCGGTCAGCATGGCGCCGAGCGCCGCCGTTTGCGGATCGTCAGCGGCCTCGCTCACCTTGTTGATCGGCGCATGGGGCACGCCCGCGGCCTCCAGCGCCGCCTGCCAGACGGCCCGCGGCCGGGTCAGCAGCGCGAGCTGGATGAGTGGGATCAGTGCGGCGCGGTTGGTCAGCCGGTCCCTCACGGTGGCGAAGCGGGCATCCCTGCCCCATTCGGGCCGGCCCAGCACCGCGCAGAGCCGCTGGTAGAGCCGGTCATTGCCGGCCGCGACCATGACCGGGTCGGTCGCCGTCTCGAACACCTGGTAGGGGGTCAGCATGGAGTTGCCATTGCCCTGGCGCTCCGGCTCGCGCCCGGTGAACAGATAGTCGGAAAGCGGCTGATAGACCCAACCGAGGCCGGTTTCGAAGAGCGAGACATCGACCCGGCCGCCCTCGCCGGTCCGCTCCCGCCGGCGCAGCGCGGCGAGGATGCCGATGACCGCCCACATCGCGGTGCCCGGATCGACGATCGAGACGCCGGCGCGCATAGGCGGCCCCTCCACCGGCCCGTTCATCGCCATGACGCCGGCATAGGCGTGGGCGAGCGGCTCGTAGCCGGGCTTCGAGGCAAGCGGCCCCGCCCGGCCGAACGCGCCGACCTCGCAATAGACGAGGCGCGGATTGCGGGCCTCGAGCGCCGCATGACCGATACCGAGCGACTCCGCAAGGCCGGGGCGCAGATTGTGAAGCAGTACATCCGCCCGCTCGACGAGCGCGAGGAAGCGCCGGAGCGCTGCTTCCTCCTTGAAGTCCACGACCGCGGAGCGCTTGTTGCGGTTGAGGATATGGAATGCGAGCGGATGGCGTTCGCCGTCCTTCTCGACGAACCAGAACCGGGCGTCGTCGCCGCCCGGCTTCTCGATCTTGATGACGTCGGCGCCGAGGTCGGCGAGGATCGCGCCCGCATAGGGGCCGGCGATGTTCTGGCCGATCTCGATGACGGTGAGGCCGGAAAGCGGCATGGGCGGCGGCGCTCCTGCTTGGCCCGCCGGCGGATGGGGCGGAAAGCCTTGACCCCGGCGGCGGGTATCGATTCGATGGCGCGGAACTTAGCAGGGGCGCTACATGGAGCCTAGAAAACTGGCCGCAAGCCTCTTCGACGAGCTCGCCGACGCCACCCATGACGGCGTCGGCATCACGCGGGCGAGCTATGGCGAGGGCGAGGCGTTCGCGCATGGCGCGGTGGCGCGCGCAGCCCGGTCGCTCGGCCTCGAAGTCGAGACCGACCCGGCCTGCAACACCTATATGACGCTGCCGGGGACTGACCGCGCTGCCTGGCCGGTCATCATCGGCTCGCATCTCGATTCGGTAGCCGAAGGCGGCAATTTCGACGGCGCTGCGGGCGTGGTCGCCGGGCTGGCGGCGATTGCCTCGCTGCAGCAAAGCGGGGCCGCGCCCGGCCGCGATATCCAGGTCATGGGCATCCGCGCCGAGGAGAGCGCCTGGTTCGGCACCTCCTATATCGGCAGCCGGGCGGCGCTCGGCGCCCTGCCTCCGGGCGCCGCGGAAACGGCGCGCCGGGCCGACACGGGCCGCACGCTGGCCGAGCACATGCGGGAAGCGGGCGGCGACCCGGATGCGCTCGACCCGCCCTTCCTCGACGCCGGCCGCCTGCATGCCTTCCTGGAGGTGCATATCGAGCAGGGCCCGGTGCTGGTCGAGCAGGGCCTGCCGGTCGGCGTCGTCACCGGCATACGCGGCAACCGCCGCCTGCCGGCCGCGCGCTGCCTTGGCGCCTACAGCCATTGCGGCGGCATGCCGAGGCGCTCGCGGCAGGATGCCGTGATGGCCGTCATGGACCTGATCGCCCGGCTCGACGGGCTCTGGGACGAGCGCGAGGCGGCCGGCGAGGACTTCGCCTTCACCGTCGGCAAGCTCTCCACCGACCCCGAGCGCCACGCCATGACGATCGTGCCGGGCGAATGCCGCTTCTCGCTGGACATGCGCTCGCTCGACGGCGGGTTCCTAGACGGCCTGGAAGGTTGGGTTGCCGAAGCGGCGCGGGAGATCGAAGCCCGCCGGGGCGTCACTTTCGAGCTGGGCGCAACCACGCGCGCCGCGCCCGGCGTGCTGGACGAGTCCATCCGCGCCGGATTGCTGGACTGCGCACGGAATCTGGACATTCCGCATAACGAGATGGCGAGCGGGGCAAGCCACGATTCCGCCGCCTTCGCCGCCGCAGGCGTGCCGACCGCCATGTTGTTCGTGCGCAATCCGAACGGCAGCCACAATCCCGACGAGGCGATGGAACTCGACGATTTCATGGCTGCGGTAAACATACTGACCCGCTGGCTCGCCACCGAAGGAGCGCGCGCATGACCCGCATCGCCATCCTTGACGACTACCAGGGCATCGCCATGCAGATGGCCGACTGGGACAGTCTGCCGGACGGCTGCCAGGTCGAGGTCTTCCACGACCATGTGGCCGATGCGGCGGTGGTGGCCGACCGGCTCAGGGACTTCGAGATCGTCTGCATCATGCGCGAGCGCACGCCCTTCCGGCGCGACCTCATCTCCCGCCTGCCGAAGCTCAGGCTGCTGGTGACGACGGGCATGCGCAACGCCTCGGTCGATGTGGCGGCGGCGCAGGAGCAGGGCGTCACGGTCTGCGGCACCGCGGGCAGCGCGCACACCACGCCCGAGCTCACCTGGGGGCTGATCCTGGCGCTCCAGCGGCATATCCCCGCCGAGGACCGGGCGATGAAGGCGGGCGTCTGGCAGACGACCGTCGGGCGCGGGCTCGCGGGCTCCACGCTCGGCCTGCTGGGCCTCGGGCGGCTGGGTTCCGAGGTCGCGCGGGTCGGCCGGGCGTTCCGCATGAACCTGATCGCCTGGAGCCAGAACCTGACGGCGGAACGCGCGGCCGAGCACAGCGCAACGCGCGTCGACAAGGACGAGCTCTTCCGGCAGTCGGACGTGCTGTCGATCCACACGCTGCTGAGCCAGCGCACGCGAGGGCTGGTCGGCGCGCGCGAGATCGCCCTGATGAAGCCCTCGGCCGTGCTGGTGAACACTTCGCGCGGCCCCATCGTGGACGAGGCGGCGCTGGTGGACGCGCTCAGGAACCGCACCATCGCAGGCGCCGGCCTCGATGTGTACGACACCGAGCCGCTGCCCCGCGGCCACCCGCTAAGCAGCCTCGACAACGCCGTGCTGACGCCGCATCTGGGCTATGTGACCCGGGACACCTTCGCGGTCATGTACACGCAGACGCTCGAATGCGTGCAGGCCTGGCTTGCCGGGAGCCCGGTGCGCGTCATCTCCGGCTGAGGAGCGTTCCGGCCCCCGGGACGCCGCGGGTTGCAATCCCGGCTGCCGTGCTATGGTGCCGTCCCCGGCATGACAGCCGAAGCACAATTGCAGCGATGACCGGCCGGCGGTCCGGCGCAGTCTCGCAGTGTTCAGGCGTTCATGTCCGGTCTCGAACCGGGAGGACACTCAATGAGATCGAAAAGACCATTTTCACTTCGCAACCTGGCGATCGGAGCGGCGGCGGCCATTTTGCTCGCCGGCACCGTTTCCGCCCCGGCCCGCGCCGGCGGGACGCTGAGGGTCGGGATGACGGCGGCGGACATTCCGCTTTCCTGGGGCCAGCCCGACCAGGGCTTCGAAGGCTTCCGCTTCATGGGGCTGATGCTCTACGACGGCCTCATCAACTGGGACATGAGCTCCGCCGACAAGGCGTCCGGCCTCATTCCCGGACTCGCCGAGAGCTGGTCGGTGGACGAGGCAGACAAGACCAAGTGGACCTTCAAGATCCGCAAGGGCGCGAAGTTCCATGACGGGTCGGAATTCGACGCCGACGCGGTGCTCTGGAACTTCGACCGGCTGTTCGACAAGGACTCGCCGCAATACAGCGCGCGCATGGCCTCGCTAGTCAACTTCCGCATCCCCTCGCTCGTCTATGACGCGGACACCAACACGAAGGGATGGAAGAAGATCGACTCGCACACGGTCGAGTTCACCACCAAGTCTCCGGACAGCTTCTTCCCCTACCAGATCTGCTACATCCTGATGTCGAGCCCGGCGCAGTTCGAGGCGACCGGCAGCGACTGGAACAAGTTCGCCCAGAACCCCTCCGGCACCGGCCCGTGGAAGCTCACGCAGATCGTGCCGCGCGAGCGCGCCGAGTTCGTGCCGTTCAAGGAGCACTGGGACGAGACGCGCCAGCCGAAGCTGGACAAGGTGGTCACGATACCGATCCCGGACCCGAACGCCCGCACGGCGGCGCTGCTTTCGGGGCAGGTGGACTGGATCGAGGCGCCGGCGCCGGACGCCATCCCCAGGCTCGAGGAACGGGGCATGGTGATGTCCTCCAACCTCTACCCGCATGTCTGGTCCTGGCATCTGAGCCGCGTCGAAGGCTCGCCCTGGAACGACATCCGGGTGCGCAAGGCGGCCAACCTCGCCATCGACCGCGACGGCATCGTCTCGCTGCTCGGCGGCTACGCCGTCAAGGCGAGCGGGCATGTGTCGCCGGCCGATCCCTGGTACGGCTCGCCCAGCTTCAAGCTCGAATACAACCCGGATGCGGCGAAGGCCCTGCTGGCCGAGGCCGGCTTCGGGCCCGACAATCCGGTCAAGGTGAAGATGATGATTTCGGCCAGCGGCTCCGGGCAGATGCTGCCTTTGCCGATGAACGAATACATGCAGCAGAACCTTGCTGAGGTCGGCATCGAGGTCGAGTTCGAGGTCATGGAGTGGCAGAGCCTGCTGGACCGCTGGCGCGCGGGCGCCAAGGCCGAGCAGGCGCAAGGGGCCAACGGCATCAATGTCAGCTACACGACCCAGGACCCCTATAGCAGCTTCACGCGCTTCCTGCGCTGCGACCTGCATGCGCCGGCCGGCGTGAACTGGGGCTACCACTGCGACGCGGAGATGGACGAGCTGCTGAACAACGCCTCGCTCGCCTTCGACCCCGTGGAGCGGGACGGCTGGCTCGCCAAGGTGCATACCCGCGAGGTGGACAATGCGCTCTTCCTCTGGGTGGTCCACGATGTGGCGCCGCGGGCGATGACGAAGCAGGTCAAGGGCTTTATCCAGGCCCGCAATTGGTTCCAATCGCTCACCCCGGTCTCCATGGAATAGTCGGGAAACAGGGACGGGCGGTCCGCACCCCGCGGGCCGCCCGGCCTGGCCCAGGCTGACCGGATGCTGAACTACATCATCCGCCGTGTCCTCTATGTCATCCCGATCGGCCTCGGGGTGACGGTGCTCGTCTTCGCCCTGGTGCACATGTCGCCGGGCGACCCGCTGAGCGCCGTCGTGCCGCCGGACGCGCCGGAAGAGATGGTGCAGGACCTGCGCAAGGCGTACGGCTTCGACAAGCCCCTGCCGGTCCAGTACGTCACTTGGCTCGGACGGGTGCTGGTAGGCGATCTCGGCGTCTCCGTCGCCCGCGGCCGCGAGGTCGTGGAAGAACTGCGCATCGCCGTGCCCAACACCTTCATCCTGGCGGCGGGGGGAACGCTGCTCGGCTTCACCCTGGGCGCGATCCTCGGCGGCATCGCCGGCTTCTTCCAAGGACGCTGGATCGACAAGCTCGCAACCTCCATCGCCATCACGGGCGTCAGCGTTCCGCATTACTGGCTGGGGCTCGTGCTGGTCATCATCTTCTCCGTCGAGATGAACGTGCTGCCATCCATCGGCATGGGGCCGGGGGGCTCCACAGCCTGGGAGTGGGACGCCGAGCACATGCGCCATCTGGTGTTGCCCGTCATCACCCTCGCCGTCATCCCGATGGGCCTGATTACCCGCACGGTGCGCGCCACCGTGGCCGAAATCCTTAACCAGGAATTCGTCCAGGCGTTGCATGCGAAGGGCCTGTTCCAGCGCCAGGTGCTCGCCCACATCGTCCGCAACGCCGCGCCCACGACGCTCGCGGTCATGGGCCTCCAACTCGGCTACCTGCTGGGCGGGTCCATCCTGGTCGAAACCGTGTTCCAGTGGCCCGGAACCGGCTCGCTCCTCAACAGCGCGATCTTCGAGCGCGACCTGCCGCTGCTCCAGGGCACCATCCTGGTGCTCGCCATGTTCTTCGTGCTGCTGAACCTCATCGTGGACATCCTGCAATCGGCGATCGACCCCCGGATGTCGCGCCGATGACGACCGCGCCCGCCCTCGACAGCAAGCAGAAGGCCGTCGTCGATGCCGCGCAGGTCGCCGTGCAGTCGCGCGGCTACTGGACCACGGTGGGCGGTCGCATCCGCGACGACAAGGTCACGATGGTTTGCGGATTCGTCGTGCTGCTCATCGTCTTTTCCGCCGTGTTCGCGGACCTCATCGCGCTCGCCGACCCCTACAAGGCGAGCATGCTTAGGCGCCTTGCGGAAATCGGGGCGCCCGGATACCCGCTCGGCGCGGACGAGATGGGCCGCGACATGCTCACCCGCCTGCTCTACGGAGGCCGGCTGTCGCTGTTCATGGGCATCAGTCCCATCGTCATCGCGTTCGTCATCGGCGGCACGCTCGGCCTCGTCGCCGGCTTCCTCGGCGGCCGGGTCAACATGGCGATCATGCGCGTGATGGACGTCTTCTACGCCTTCCCCTCCGTGCTGCTCGCGGTTGCGATCTCGGGCGCGCTCGGCGCCGGCATCGGCAACGCGATCGTGTCGCTCACTCTGGTCTTCATCCCACCGATCACCCGCGTGACGGAGAGCGTGACCACCCAGGTCCGCTCGCTCGACTATGTGGAGGCCGCCCGCGCCAGCGGCGCTCGCAGCCTCACCATCATCCGCGTGCATATCCTCAGCAATGTGCTGGGGCCGGTGTTCATCTACGCCACCAGCCTCATCAGCGTCAGCATCATCCTGGCATCGGGCTTGAGCTTCCTCGGCCTCGGCACCGAACCGCCGGAGCCCGAATGGGGCCTCATGCTCAACACGCTAAGGCAGTCGATCTATGTAAACCCGTGGGTGGCGGCCCTTCCCGGCGTGATGATCTTCTTCACCTCCCTGTCCTTCAACCTGTTGAGCGACGGGCTCCGCAGCGCCATGGACGTCAGGCTGTGACCCGGGCTCCGGATGCGAAGGACGGCGCGCTGCTCGAAGTGCGGGACCTGCGCAAGTATTTCCCGGTCCGGGGCGGAATCCTCAACCGCGCCGTCGGCTGGGTGCAGGCGGTGGACGATGTCGATTTCGACGTGCTGCCAGGCGAGGTGCTCGGCATTGTCGGCGAGTCGGGCTGCGGCAAGTCCACGACGGCGCGCCTGCTCATGCATCTCATCCGGGCCGATGAGGGCCGGATCGCCTTCGACGGCGAGGCCGTCCGGCCCGACGACGCGGCCGGCCTGCGCGAGTTGCGCCGCCGGATGCAGATGGTGTTCCAGGACTCCTATTCCTCGCTCAATCCGCGCCTGCCGATCGAGGACACGATCATGTTCGGGCCGAAGGTCCACGGCGTGTCCGCCGCCGAGGCCCGCGAGCGGGCGCGCGAACTATTCTCGCTGGTGGGGCTCGATCCGGCGCAGTTCATCCGCCGCTATCCGCACGAGCTCTCCGGCGGCCAGCGCCAGCGGGTGAACATCGCCCGCGCGCTCGCGCTCGAACCCCGGCTGCTCATCCTCGACGAAGCGGTCTCCGCGCTCGACAAGTCGGTGGAAGCGCAGGTGCTCAACCTGCTGCTGACGCTCCGGCGCGAACTCGGCCTCACCTATATCTTC
>JAPOZD010000065.1:10659-12383 GCA_026706245.1 Alphaproteobacteria bacterium | reverse complement strand
AACCAGCAGACGCTCTATGTGCAGCTGAGCCGGGCGCGCGAGCAGGCGGTGGTGCTGACCGACAACCGCGAGCAGCTGGTGGAGACGCTGGAGGCGAACACGGGCGAGCGGCTGACGGCGCTGGAGGCCATCGGCGAGGCGGTCGGGGACCGCGCCCCTGCGGCCCGCATTCCGGCGAAATCCGCCATCCGTCCGGAGATGGCCGCGGCATTCCTGGAGGCCCGGCGAGCGGAACGGGAGAACGAGGCCGCCCGCCTCGGGGCCGAAGCCCGCGCGCGGCGGCTGGCGGCATGGACCGGCGCTGCGGAGCGCGCACTTGCCGCCCGCCCTGCGCAGGATGGCGCAGACGCGCTGGCCGCGCCGACGGACGGCCACGCGCATGAGCAGTGGCGGCTCTCTCTGGAGGCGCTGGTCGCGGAAGGCCGCACGACGGTGCGCGAGGCGCTCGATGCGGGCGCAGCGGACGACGCCCTGGCGCGCCGTGCGGAGGGTTTGCAGGAACGGCTTGAGGGCGTCCTTGGCGAAGAGGAGGCGCGCGTGGCGGCCGTCCTGGCGGCCGCGCGGGCCGAGCCGTGGCTCGCCGTCTGGCGCGGGGCGGCCGATCCCGACGACCCGTTCCGGGCGGTATCGCCCGACGCGCCGGTTGCGGCAGGGCGGGACATCGCCGCCGACCCGGCGCTGGCGGACGATCTGCGCCGCGCCGTCGCCGGCATCGTGGAAGGCCATGACGCGCGCGAGGCGGCCATCGGGGCGGCCGCGCCCTGGCTGCGGTCATGGAGGCGGTTCGAACGCGGGTTTGCGGACCGGGCCGCCGCGCTGGCGGCGCCGGAGGCGGCCGGGCGGATCGGACGCGGGCACGCGCTGCTGGACGATCCCGGCCTGCCGGAGCCGGTGCGGCGCCGCGTCGCCGCGATCGTCGGCGACAGGGGCGACCGTGCTGCCGAACGGGAACGCGAGCGGCAAAGGCAAAGTCAGGAAGCGGAGCGGCGCGCGCAGGCCGACGGGGCGGCGCGCGAGACGATGCTCGAAGCCGCCCGCGCCCATGCCCGCCATGCCGCCGCGCATGCGCTCGAAGAGTCCGGCGCCCTTCGCCGGGAGCTCTCGCAGGGCCTGCCCGCCGGAACCGGCATCGGCGCAACGGCCGACCGGCTTGCCGCGCTGGCCGCCGAACGCGACCGCCTCGTCCCGGACCTTGCCGCCTCCGAGGCACGGCGTCTCGACGAGGCCGTCGGCGAGGCCGCCGCGGTGCTGAAGACGAGAATCGCAAAGGCGCATGGCAGACTGGTGGGCGCGTCGGACAGTTTCGACAGGGTACGGGCCGCTATCAACTGCGATGCGCTCCGCGCCAGCTGGGAAGAACACATCGCCTCGGAGGCGTTCCGACCGCTCGACGCCGAGAGCCACCGCGAGTGGATCGAACCCGCCCGCAACATGGCCGTCGATCCGCGCCTCGACCCCGGCCGCCGCGACAGCCTCGCGGAACTGCTGCACGATTATGACAATGTCTGGCCGCAACAGCGCAAGCACTATTCCGATGTCGCCGCGCGCTGGAACGTCATGGTCGAGACCTCGCGCAAGCGGGGCGTCTCTACCTCCGACATTCACGGCTTCGAGGCCCTGTTCGAAGAGCTGCGCGGCCTGAAGGCGCTCGCCCCGCTCTCGAAGGAGGAGCGCGACACGCTCCACGACGTCATCGAAAAGCAGGAGGAACACGAGAAGATGAC
>JAPOZD010000065.1:828-10028 GCA_026706245.1 Alphaproteobacteria bacterium | reverse complement strand
TCGCCGGCTTCCGTATCGCCGGCGCCGTCGCGGCCCAGAACCCGGTCCACGACGAAGCGCGACATCGGCTTTCCCGCCAGTTCCGCAAGCTCCCGGATGCGCTCCCACTCCAGAGCCGTGCAGGACAGCGAATGCGATACCGACCGTTCCCGCGGCGCCCTCATCGACTATCGTTCCCACCAGGCCCCGGAAACTCCCGGAAACGGCCTTCTCCCGGCCGGGCCGGCGGCTGCCCTACATCATGGTCCGCCGCCGCTTCCTGCGCCGTCTGCCGGTCGCGCAGCAGGAACGCCACCGCCTCGCCCAGCGTCATATCGCAGCCGGGCAACGGGCGCAGCAGGTCCTCGCAGACCAGCACCAGCCGGGCCACACGGTCGTGCTGACGGCGCTGCTCGTCCGCCGTCAGCGCCATGCGGGTCCCGCCCCCCAGAACCCGGCTCAGGATGAAGGGCGAGGTCTTCATGCCCGACTCCGCCGCCAGCGCCTGGATCGCCCGCCAGTCCGACGGCGTGCAGGTGATGCAGCGCTGCGTCGAACGGGCCATCTCAGCCCTCCCTCTCCTCGGCCGCAACCGAGGCTTCCGCCTCCTCGGCCAGGCGCCGCCAGATGCCGCCCATGCCCTCTTGCTCGAACCGCACCCGCTCGGCCGATACCAGCAGGCGCTGGTCCACAACCGCGCGCCGCCGCACCGCCAGCGGCAGGTCCTCCTTCTCCGGCTCGACCGCGGCGGGCGCGAGCGCGCGCTCGATCACGAATGCCGAAGCCGACATGCCGGCGGAGCGCGCGCGGCTGCGGACCATGCTCCACTCCCTGTCGCTCGCCATCACCGAGCGCGGTTTCTTGTTGGCGTCATCCACTTCCATGCTGCTTGTTCCGATGTCCTCCACGAGCACACCATATCAATGCCATATCCATGTTCCAAGTGCCTGTATTTTCTGTACTGCGCTACACAGCAACATCCTATCAGCCACTTCATATGTCGCATACAGAATCCCCGGAATGTTACAGAAAGGCGACCTTCGCCAAAAATCATACAATCGACTTTGTGATGCACGCCTGTTGCCAACGGCACCAGTATGCTTTATATTGCAAGCCTACGAGGAAGCTAGTGCTTGTGTCAACCAACGCGTGCCTACAGTCTGATTTCTAACTATGTTAGGCACACCTTCGTCGACGGCCATCAGGGCGACTATTTCTGCCGCGTGATCGAGGATTGCGTCGCCGGCTCCAGCCCGGAGGCGCATGAAGCGGCGCTGCGGGCGATGGAATATCTGCAGACCGGCGCCCGGCGGTCCCTGGACGAGGTGCTGGCGGCGATGGACGGCTACGGCGCGATGAGGGCCGCCTGAACGGCCCGCGGCCGGCTCCGGAAAACGGCGGGAGGGCGCTCATGGTCGCTGCGATGCTCCTGGCGGCGGTGACGCTGCTCTATGCGGGCTACAACCTGCTCATCAAGCTATCGGGAACCCATGTCCCGGCGTCGGCCACCACGACGGTGCTGGCGACGGTCTGCCTGCAGGTCGCGGCGCTTTCGACCTCGGTGCTGTTCCTGGGTTTCCTCGCGGCGCAGGGCGGCCATGTCTTCACGCTCGCGCCGAGGGCCTATTTCTGGGCCGTGCTGGCCGGCCTGTGCATCGGCGCCGCCGAGATCGGGTATTTCTACCTCTTCGGCGGGATCGGCCTCGACAAGCCGATGCAGGCGGGCGTCGCCATCCCTGTCATCGTCGCGGGGACGGTCGCGATCGCAACGGTCGCGTCGGCAGTCCTGTTCGGCGAAGCCTTCGGTTGGCGGCAATTGGCAGGAGCGGCGCTGGTCGCGGGCGGGATCGTCCTGATTTTCCTCGAACCGGGCGCCCTCCGGTGAGATAGAGTCCGCCGCCATGCTGGTAGAACTATCGCCGGAGCGCCACGGCGTCGCTTTCGACATCGCCTATGCGCGCGCGGACAATGTCACCAGAAAGCCCATCTATACCCGCCCGGCCGCATGGCTCGTGCCGGAGGCGGAGGCAGCGCTTCTCAGGGCGGCGGCGCTTGCGCGGGCGCAGGGGCTCGGCCTCCTGCTGTTCGACGCCTTCCGGCCGCTGGAGGCGCAATGGGCGCTCTGGCGCGCCATCCCGGACCCGGCCTATATCAGCGATCCGCGCCGGGGCGGCATCCACACGCGCGGCGTCGCCGTCGATCTGACGCTGACGGGACCTGGCGGCAGGCCGCTCGACATGGGCACGGGCTTCGACGACCTGACGCCCGCCTCGCATCACGGCTCTGCGGCGATTTCCCGGCAGGCGCAGCGCAACCGCGCGCTGCTGCTCGGCCTGATGAGCGCCGCGGGCTGGGACTTCTACATGCACGAATGGTGGCACTACCAGCTCTTCCGCCCGCGCCGCTACCCGGCGCTCACCGACCGCGAGGCGGGCACGGCCATGATGCCCGGGCCTCATGTCCCGTGAAGCGCCCCTGGGGTAGAGTGGACGCCGACCCGAGAATGCCGGCAGGAAGGAGCAGCCCGAGATGACCGCCTATATCGTCGTCCGCATGAAGGTGACCGATCCCGAGCAGTACAAGCGCTATACCGCCCGCACGCCGGACTGCGTCGCCTCCTTCGGCGGGCGCTTCATCGTGCGCGGCGGCGAGACGGTGACGCTCGAGGGCCCGGAATTCTCCGACCGCATGGTCGTCATCGAGTTTCCCTCGCTCGACCGGGCGAAGGAATTCTACAACTCGCCCGAATACACGGAGATCAAGGCGCTTCGCGAACATGCGGCGGTGGGCGAGTTCGTCGCGGTCGAAGGGGCGGACTGACGCCGGACGCGGCGATTCCCGCCCCGCCGCCGAGTCGCTATAAGATAGGCCTCCCCGCCGGACGAAGGGAGAGGCAGCCATGACCGATTTCCCGAACCCGTCGCTGGAAGACTGGGAGGCGCTGGCGCAGAAGGACCTCCGGGGGCGCTCGCCGGAGGAGTTGGTGCGCGCGACGCCGGAAGGCATACCGGTCAAGCCGCTCTACACGGCCGCCGACCTCGAGGAGATGGAGCATCTGGGCTCGCTGCCCGGTTTCGCGCCGTTCCTGCGCGGCCCGCGCGCCACCATGTACACCAACCGGCCCTGGACGATCCGGCAATATGCGGGCTTCTCGACGGCGGAGGAGTCCAACGCCTTCTACCGCGCCAATCTCGCCGCCGGGCAGAAGGGCCTCTCGGTCGCCTTCGACCTCGCCACCCACCGCGGCTATGACAGCGACCATCCGCGCGTCTCCGGCGATGTCGGCAAGGCGGGCGTGGCCATCGATTCCGTCGAGGACATGAAGCTGCTCTTCGACGGCATTCCGCTGGGCGAGATGAGCGTCTCGATGACCATGAACGGCGCCGTGCTGCCGGTGCTGGCGGGCTATATCGTCGCCGCGGAGGAGCAGGGCGTGTCGCAGGCGGACCTCTCCGGCACGATCCAGAACGACATCCTCAAGGAGTTCATGGTCCGCAACACCTATATCTACCCGCCCGAGCCTTCCATGCGCATCGTCGCCGACATCATCGCGCACACCGCCCGGCACATGCCGCGCTTCAACTCGATCTCCATCAGCGGCTACCACATGCAGGAGGCGGGCGCGACCTGCACCCAGGAGCTGGCCTTCACGCTCGCCGACGGCCTCGACTATGTCCGCGCCGCGCTCTCGCGCGGGCTCGACATCGACGCCTTCGCGCCCCGGCTCTCCTTCTTCTTCTGCATCGGCATGGACTTCTTCATGGAGGTCGCCAAGCTGCGCGCGGCGCGCCTGCTCTGGGCCGAACTGATGGCGCGCTTCGAGCCGAAGAACCCGATGTCGATGGCGCTCCGCACCCATTGCCAGACCTCGGGCGTCAGCCTCGCCGAGAAGGACCCCTACAACAACGTCATCCGCACCACCATCGAGGCGCTGGCGGCGACGCTCGGCGGCACCCAGTCGCTGCACACCAATGCGCTCGACGAGGCGATCGCGCTGCCGACGCCCTTTTCCGCCCGGATTGCGCGCAACACGCAGCTCATCCTGGCCGAGGAAGCCGGCATCGCGCGCACCGTCGATCCGCTCGGCGGCAGCTACTATGTGGAGAGCCTGACGCGCTCGCTGGCGGCCGAGGCGATGAAGCTGATCGGCGAGGTCGAGGAACTGGGCGGCATGACGCGCGCGGTCGAGGCCGGCATGCCGAAGCTGCGCATCGAGGAAGCCGCGGCCCGGCGCCAGGCGCGCATAGACCGGGGCGAGGACGTGGTCGTCGGCGTCAACAAATACCCGCCGGCGGAGGAGAGCGAGGTGGAAATCCTCGACATCGACAATGCCAGGGTCCGCGAGATGCAGACGATGCGGCTGTCGGATATTCGCGCCTCGCGCGATCGCGCGGCCTGCCGGGCGGCGCTCGACGCCATAACGGCGGCGGCGGAGTCCGGCGAGGGCAACCTGCTCGCGCTCTCGGTGGAGGCCATGCGCGCGCGGGCCACGGTCGGCGAGATCTCCGATGCCATGGAAGCCGTCTGGGGCCGCCACCGCGCCGCGATCCAGTCGGTCTCCGGCGTCTATGCCTCGGCCTATGAGGGCGATGCGGGCTTCGAGAAGATCCGCGCCGATATCGCCCGCTTCTCGGAGGCGGAAGGCCGGCGGCCGCGCATGCTGGTCTGCAAGATGGGACAGGACGGGCACGACCGGGGCGCCAAGGTCATCGCCACCGCATTTGCCGATATCGGCTTCGACGTGGATGTGGGCGCGCTGTTCCAGACGCCGGCCGAAGCGGCCCGCCAGGCGGTCGAGAACGATGTGCATGTCGTCGGCATATCGACCCAGGCGGCCGGCCACCGCACGCTGGTGCCGGAGCTGATCGCCGCGCTCAGGGCCGAGGGCGGCGGCGACATCCTCGTGGTGTGCGGCGGCGTCATCCCCACCCGCGACTACGCCTTCCTCAAGGAAGCGGGCGTCGCCGCGATCTACGGTCCCGGCACCAATATCCCGGCCGCCGCCGCCGAAATCCTGGGCCTGGTGCGCGGCGCCGCGCTCGCGGCCTGAAGGCCGCCGCGCCGCGCATGGAGGAAAACGATCCTTCCGGCCTCGCGGCGGCGGTGCTGGCGGGCGAACGCCGGGCGCTGGCGCGCGCGATCACGCTGATCGAATCCTCGCGCCCCGACCACCGGGAACGGGCGGATGCGCTTCTGGAGGCGCTGCTGCCGGAGGCCGGGCGGTCGGTCAGGCTCGGCGTCAGCGGAGCGCCGGGGGCCGGCAAGTCCACCTTCATCGAGGCGTTCGGCCGGCACCTCATCGATGCGGGCCACCGGGTCGCCGTGCTGGCGGTCGATCCGAGCTCCAAACGCTCCGGCGGCTCGATCCTCGGCGACAAGACGCGCATGGAGGCGCTGGCGCGGGACGGCGCCGCCTTCATCCGCCCGTCGCCGGCCGGGACGACGCTCGGCGGCGTCGCGCGGCGCACGCGGGAGGCGATGCTCGCCTGCGAGGCCGCCGGCTTCGACGTGGTGCTGGTCGAGACGGTCGGGGTCGGCCAGTCGGAAACCGCCGTCGCCGACATGGTGGACATGTTCCTGCTGCTGCTGCAGCCGGGCGGCGGCGACGAACTCCAGGGTATCAAGCGGGGCATCGTCGAGCTTGCCGACCTGGTGCTCGTCAACAAGGCCGACGGCGAGCTCGAGAGCCGGGCACGGCGCACGGCGGCCGATTACGAGGCGGCAATCCACCTGCTGCGTCCGTCCGCGCCCGGCTGGACGGTCCGGGTGCAGACCTGCTCGGCGCTCACAGGAGCCGGCATCCCGGAAGCCTGGGAGGCGGTCGGCGCATTCCGCGAGGCGCTCGGCGCCGGGCTGGACGAACGCCGCACCCGGCAGGCGACCGCCTGGATGTGGAACGAGGTTGCCGAGGGCGCGCTGGATGCGCTCCGGCGCGACGGCGCGCTCCGTGCGCTTGCCGGCAGGCTGGAGGGCGAGGTGGCGGCGGGCCGCGCGGCACCGGCCGCGGCCGCGCGCAGGCTCCTCACCCGTTTCCTTGCCGGATCGTAAGGCGGCGGCAAGGTCCCGGTAAGGCGGCCCGCCTATCTTCTGCCGAACGCGGCGCGAGCCGCACCGTCAGCAGAAGGGAACTCTTCATGCAAACCAGACTGTTCGTGAGCCGGCCCGCCCGGCGCACGGTCGCCGCGATCCTGCTCGGGAGCGCGCTTGCGGCCGGCGGGGCCTGGCATGTGGGCGCGCTCCAGAGCTCCGGCCCGCCCGGCGCCGCAACCGCTGCGCTGCCGAGCCTCGCCGGGACCATCGAGCGGGTGACGCCGGCCGTGGTGAACATCCGGGTCGAGAGGAGCGTCAGGGCGGAGATGCCGGCGGGCCCGCAGGAATTCATGCGCCGCTTCTTTGGCGAGCGCGGGCCGTGGGGCGACCGCGCGCCCTGGCCGGAAAAATGGCGCGACTGGCAGCCGGTAACGGGCGTGGGCTCCGGCTTCGTCATCTCGGCCGACGGCCATATCGTGACCAACCACCATGTCGTGGCCGGCGCGAAGGAAATCGCCGTCACCTTCCACGACAAGCGGAAGCTCGCCGCGCGCCTCGTGGGCGCGGACCCGAAGACGGACCTCGCCCTCCTCAAGGTGGAGGCCGAAGAGCCGCTTGCGCATGCCGCATTCGGCGATTCCGGCGCGGTCAGGGTCGGCGACTGGGTGGTGGCGGTCGGCAACCCCTTCGGCCTCGGCCATTCCGCCACGGCCGGCATCGTCTCGGCGCGCGGGCGCCAGATCGGCGCGGGGCCCTATGACGACTTCCTGCAGATTTCCGCCCCCATCAACCGGGGCAATTCCGGCGGCCCGACCTTCAATCTCCAGGGCGAGGTCATCGGCGTGAACACGGCGATCTTCTCGCCGAACGGCGGCAATGTCGGCATCGGGTTCGCCGTGCCTGCGGCGCTCGCGAACGACATCGTGGCGGAGCTGAAGACGAACGGCGCGGTCGAGCGCGGGCGGCTCGGCGTCCGCATCCAGCATATGGGCGACGACCTCGCGGAAAGCCTCGGCCTGGAAAAGGCGCAAGGCGCGCTCGTGGCCTCGGTCGATCCGTCCGGGCCGGCGGCTGCGGCGGGCCTGAAGGCGGGCGACGTGATCCTGGAGGTGGACGGCGAGCGCGTGGTCGAAATGCGCCGCCTGCCCCGCATGATCGCCGAGCGGGACCCCGGCCGGACGGTGAAGCTGAAGCTCTGGCAAGACGGCGCGGAGGCGAGCGTGGAAGCCGTGCTCGCGGCCATGCCGGCCGGCAACGAGGTCGCGAAGGCCGACGCGCCCGAAGGCGGCTTCGCCGGGCTCGATCTCGGCGCGGCGGACGGCAGGGTCGTGGTCGCGGATGTCGCGCCCGGCAGCCCGGCGGCCCGGAAGGGCGTGCGCGAGGGCGACGTGCTCCTTTCCGTGGACCGCCGCGCCGTCGGGACGCCCGGCGAGGTGGAAGACATCGTCGCCGAGCTCAGGACGGCCGGCCGCAAGGCCGTACTCATGCTCCTCAGGCGGGAAAACAGCGACCGGTTCGTGGCATTGCCGCTGGACACGGCCTGATCCCCCGCCTCCGGACGCCCGCCGGTTCCTCCTCCCGCCGGCGGGCGTCCGGCCTGTTCGCGGCCCGGCTCCAGGCCGCGCCGTGCTAGGATGCCCCCGTCATGCTCAAGATTCTCATTGTTGAAGATGACTGCGAGACGGCGGCCTACACGGCCAAGGGCCTCCGCGAGGACGGGCACCGGGTCGAGATCGCCGCCGACGGCCCGGAAGGGCTCGAGACGGCGCGCGACGGCGGCTTCGACGTGCTGGTGGTGGACCGCATGCTGCCGGGGCTGGACGGGCTCAGCCTGGTGCGAACATTGCGCGCCGGGGGCGACCGCACGCCGGTCCTTTTCCTGACCGCGCTCGGCAGCGTCGGCAACCGCGTCAAGGGGCTGGACGCCGGGGCTGACGACTATCTCGTCAAGCCCTTCGCCTTTGCGGAACTGCGCGCGCGCATCGAGGCGCTGGGCCGGCGGCGCGCGCCGCCGGCTGCCGCGGAAACCGACTTCACCATCGGCGACCTCGAAATCCGCCGCCTGGAGCGCCGCGTTTACCGGGCAGGCAAGCCGCTCGCGCTCAAACCCAGGGAGTTCCGGTTGCTGGAAGTGCTGGCCGAACATGCCGGGCGGGTCGTCACGAGGACCATGCTGCTGGAGCAGGTCTGGGACTTCAGTTTCGATCCGGGCACCAATGTGATCGACGCACAGATTTCGCGGCTGCGCGCCAAGATCGACAGGGGTTTCGACCCGCCGCTGCTGCATACCGTCAGGGGCGTCGGATACCGCCTTGCGGCCGACTGACCTTCTGCGCACCTCGGCCTTCCGGCTGACCCTGGTCTATCTGGCCGTGCTGGGGGTCTTCGGCTTCGCGGGCTTCCGCTTTCTCTACAGCGCATCGCTGGAGGCGCTGCAGGAGGAAAGCCGGCAGATCGTGCGTGCGGAGCTTGAGGGGCTGGCGGAGCACTACCGGGCGTTCGGGCCGCGCCGGCTCAGCGCCGTCATAGACGGGCGAAGCAGGCGCGAGGGCCGCTCGCTCTACCTGCTGGCGGACCGGCGGGGCCGCAAGGCCGCCGGCAATCTCGCCTCATGGCCGGAGGCGGCGCGGGAGGCCGGCAAGTGGCACGATTTCCACTATCGCCGCGCGCATGACGGCGAGCCTCCCCACCGGCGCACGGCCCGCGCCTATGTCGCCAACCTCCCCGACGGTTTCCGGCTTCTGGTCGCCCACGATATCGACGAGGAAGTCGCGCTCCGCCGCCGGATCGTCGTCTTCGGCGCCGCAGCCGGGGGACTGATCCTGCTGGCGGGGCTGGCGGCCGGCGTCCTGGTTTCCCGCGACCTGCGCCGGCGGGCGGAGGCGGTGGACGAGACCGGCCGGCGGATCATGGAGGACGGCGACCTGTCCCGCCGGGTGCCGGTGACGGGGCGCGGCGACGAGTTCGATGACCTGGCGAACAGCGTCAACCGGATGCTGGCGCGCATCGAGGTGCTGATGAACGAGTTGCGCGAGGTCACGGACGACATCGCCCACGACCTCCGCCGACCGCTGGCCCGCCTCCATGCGCGGCTGGAGGACGTGTTGCGCGGGCCCGTCGATGCGGGAGGCTACCGGGCCGCGCTGGCGGATACCGCGGCCGAAGTCCGGGAGCTGATCGACACCTTCAAC
>JAPOZD010000065.1:0-818 GCA_026706245.1 Alphaproteobacteria bacterium | reverse complement strand
CCAGGGCCGAGTCCGGGTCGGAGGCTGCGGTCGCCGTCGATCTCGCGGGGCTCGCGGAAGACCTGGTCGAGCTCCATCAGCCGCTGGCGGAAGAACGCGGCATCGTGCTTGAGTTCGCGAAGGAAGGCCCGGTTCCCGAAATCGAGGGGCAGCCGGAATTGCTGGCCCAGGCGCTCTCCAACCTCATCGACAATGCAGTCAAATACACGCCCTCGGGCGGGCGGGTCTCGGTCACTGCGGGCCCCGCCGGCATTGCCGTGGCCGACAGCGGCCCCGGCATCGCGCCGGAGGACCGGGAGCGCGCGCTGGACCGCTTCGTGCGCCTCGACCCGAGCCGCCACCTGCCCGGCAACGGTCTCGGCCTGGCGCTCGCCGCCGCCGCCGCCCGGCGCCACAACGCCCGCCTGGTGCTGGCGGACGCCGCGCCCGGCAAGGACCCGCCCGGCCTCAGAGCCAGCCTGGAATTCGCCGCGCCCTGACCCGGCCGGCGCGCCGGCTATGGACCGGGCGGAGACATACGAATCCGGTCGCCAGGTGGTATGAAACACTATTTGTTCAAAATTAACCAGTAATGTTTCTCCATAGGGATTGCTTTCTCAGAAAGTGTGCTATGATGGGTGTAAGGGAAGCGGCATCCGGAGCCGCATCCCGCCCGCGCCGGCCCGGTGCGGACCGATCCCGATTCAGCCGACAGGCGAGGTGCGTCCTGTGCCTGTCTCGCGCGCGGGCAATCAGGCGTGCGAACCGCGCCGGCGCCGACACCCGCCCGCGCCCGCACGCAAATGCGCGCGATAAAGGGTCGCTCCGATGCCGGGCCT
>JAPOZD010000274.1:1437-12418 GCA_026706245.1 Alphaproteobacteria bacterium | reverse complement strand
CTGCAATCCTGAATAAAGGGCCCGCAACAGGAAGAGGAGGGCGCCTGCCTTTGCCGAAAGAGGAAATGATGGTCTTCGGCGGGACCGTGACCGAAAAGCTGCCGAACGCGATGTTTCGCGTGAAACTCGAGAACGAGCACGAAATCATCGCCCATACCGCCGGGAAGATGCGAAAATTCCGTATCCGCGTCATGGTCGGAGACCGGGTGGACGTCGAAATGACGCCCTATGACCTAACCAAGGGCAGAATCACGTTCCGCCACAAGTAAGCCCGAGCGAGGCTGCGACAGCGCGTTCGAGCGCCGGCCAGTCCTCCGGGCGGCCGTCGGCCTCCGGCGGTTTCTCGACAAGCCGCGCCAAGCGTTCCGTCGCCACGAAATGCAGGCATGCTATTTCCGGCGCTGCCTGCTTGACCGAGACATGGTTGTTCGGCCCGTCATCGACGAAGACGGCGGGACCGCCAGCGCGCGCGGCAAGCCAGGCCGCCGCCGGCCCCTTGTCCCCCGTATTCACGACCACGGGGTAGGGCATCCGGTTCCGGGCCAGCGCCAGCCGCCGGGCATCGCGCTGCGCCGGCGGGATGTTGGTCAGCACCACGATCTGAACGCCGGCCTGGGCAAGCCGCGCGAGCCCGTCGGCCGCTCCCGGCACCGGCGGAATGTCTTCGGCGTACGCAGCAAAGAAGTCCTGCAACAGAGCGAAAACCTGCGGCTGGTCCAGCACCGTATCGTCGGAAACCCGGCGCACATTTCCCGTGAGGCGGAAGGACGACCAATCGAAGGAAAAACCGCGCCCCTCGATATGGCCCACAAAGGTCTCGACGAAGCGGAACAACACCTCGTCCGCATCCGAAATCAGCAGCGGGCGGCCGGGCTCGACGCCAGCCGCTTCCAGTTGCGCCAGCGTGGCGGCCGGCAATGCGTTCATGTCCGTTTGCCCTTCAGGCGTTCGCCGATCTGGTCCGCCAGATGACGGACCCCGTCGAGATAGGGGTTGAGTTCGAGCGCGCGGCGCAGCCACGCCAGCGCGTCCTCTTCCCGGTCGAGCGCGACCAGGATCATGCCGAGGCCCGACAGGGCGCCGTAATGGCGCGGCTCCAGACTGAGCACATGCTGGACATCAGCCACGGACTCGCGGTGGCGGCCCATCATGTAGAGAACGGTGGCGCGCTTGTTCCAGCCTTCCGCGAATCCCGGCGCACGCTTGACAATTTCATCGAAGCGTTCGAACGCCCGTTCGAGCGCCCCGCGCTGCATGGCGATCACACCCTGGGCCATTAGCCGGTTCACTGCCCTGTCTTCGGAATGCAGCCAGAGCAGCCAGATGCGCTGGTCTACCTCAAAGGCTTCCTGTGGCGTCAACTCCTGCTGAAGGCGATCGAACAGCGCCGGTAGTTCGGGATCGTTCTGGTCGGCGGCGGCTATGCCGCTCGAGAGCGTTAGAAGAACCGCGAACGCCAGCGCGCGCAGCAGTCTAGCCCTGCCGGGCCTTGAACCGGCGGTTGGTCTTGTTGATGACGTAGATGCGGCCGCGCCGTCTCACGACCTGCGAGTCCTTGTGGCGCTTCTTCAACGTCTTCAGAGAGCGAACGACCTTCATCCTGTCCATCCCGGCCCGGAAGCCCCGGCTTCTACCTGCGCCCTCCGCTCGCTGTCAACATGCAGTCCGCCGCAAGAACGGTTCATCCGTCCGAAACGCTCATGGGCCTTGCCCTGCAAGGCGGCACAAGACCTAAGTGCGATCCGGCAGAATACTGGCCGCGGGCTGCTGTTCCCCGGGGGTTTTCAGGCTGATGGCCAGGCTTCGCCGAAATCCCCCAGCGAGAAGTCGGTGCCCGGATGGCGGTTCCGGCCGCGGACCAGCTCCACTGGCAAGTCTCCCCAGTCTGCCGCCGCATTCTTGATGCGCCGGTGGACGCAGCTCGTCGCCGGCATGTAGCGCATGGCGAATCCGGCCCGGCGGCGCCCGGAGCTGTTGGCGGCCGAGCCGTGGATGATCCCGATATCGTGTACAGACACCTGTCCCGGCTCCAGTTCGATGGTGCGCGCCGTGCTTTCGTCGAAACCCTGAAGCCCGATCTCGCGATTCAGGGTCGAATCGGGATCGTCCACAAGCTCGTGGCGGCGGAAGGGCTCACGGTGCGAGCCGGGAATGACGCGCATCGCGCCATTGCCGGCATCCACCTTGTCGAGGGCGAGCCAGACCGTGCAGGAGGCCATCGGCTCTATGGGCCAGAACGGCCCGTCCTGATGCCAGGGCACGGTGCGCCTGCTCCGGGGCGTCTTGCAGAAGAGATGGGTGAACAGCAGCACGAGGTCCGGCCCCATGACCGCCCCCGCCATATCCAGGACGCGGTTGTCATGCGCGATGGCATGGAAGGTCCGGTTGCCACGCAGCCGGTAGGGCCGGCCCCGGTCCAGATGCGGGTTGATGATCCGGTCCGGCTCGGCGTCCGGGTTGTCGCGGAGCACCTGTTCGACAGCAGATTGCAGGGCCCCGAGTTCGCTGTCGTCAAGGCGGAACCCCGACGGGACCACATAGCCGTCGCGTCGGTAGATTTCGACCTCCGCTTCGGTAAGCATCGGCGCCTCCTTCCCCGCAAGCTTGTCCATTTAAGGCGCCTGCGCCAGTTGCGGTTCCGATGACCCGCGCTATAAGTGCAGCGCTTCGGTGGGGCGTAGCCAAGCGGTCAAGGCAGCGGGTTTTGATCCCGCGATCCCTGGTTCGAATCCAGGCGTCCCAGCCATTGCCGGCCTCCTACCGGTCAGAACGGACGGTCGCCTTGGATCGTCACCCGGTTGCCCGACCGCACATTGGGATAGTAGTCCCACATCGCCAGATGCTGGACGCTGCGATTGTCCCAGAACGCCACGGAATTCGACTGCCAGCGGAACCGCGCCTGGAATTGCGCCTTGGCATTGTGCCGGTAGAGAAATTCCAGAATCGCATCCGACTCGTCGCGCGGCATGCCCTTCAGTCGCATCGTGAACACCGGATTGACGAATATCGTTTTCCTGCCCGTCACCGGATGGGTACGGATGACGGGATGCTCGCTGCGCGGATAGACCTTGTTGTCTTCCCTGCCATCGCGCCGGCTGCGGTCGCGATAGTTCCGCGTGCCGTCGTGAATGGCTGTCAACCCGCCCAGGAACTCTTTCATCGGTTCCGAGAGTGCATCATAGGCCGCCGTCATGCTGGCGAAGAGCGTGTCGCCGCCTTCGTCCGGCACGGTGTGCAGATGCAGGATCGAGCCCATCGGGGGTTCGGGGTCGCAGGAAACATCCGAGTGCCAGGCCTCGCCGGCGATCTGGGTCGAGTTTGCATCGGTGTGGATGCGCAGGATCTCGGGATGGCCCTCGGGACCCGGCCGGAAGGGATGGATATGCAACTCCCCGAACCGCCGGCCGAAATCCTTGTGCTGGTCCAGCGTCATCTCCTGATCGCGGAAGAAGATTACCTGGTGGCGCATCAGTGCGTCATGGACTTCGGTGAACTGGTGGTTCCCCATCGGCTCGGCAAGATTGATGCCGTGGACTTCGGCGCCGACGGTCGGCGTCAACGGGCGGACGTCGATAGTCTCGTAGGTCATGAGCTGCTGCCTCCTCAGCGTTGACTCTAACGATAGCCGGTTGCGTCCAGTATAGCAGCTACAGCAACCGGCGGCCTTCCGCGTTCAGACCACGCCTCTGCGCGCAAGCTCCGCAATCTCCTCCGGCGAGAGGCCGAGCGCGCCATAAACCGCTTCGTTGGCCTCTCCGAGCGCGGGGCCGAGCCGTTCCACCCGGCCCGGCGTGCGCGAGAGCTTCGGCACAACGCCCGGAACAGCGACCTCGCCGGTATCCGCATCGTCGATCCGCAGGATCGCCTCCCGCGCAGCGAAATGCGGGTCGGCGAAGATTTCGTCCACGGCGTTAACCGGGCCGACCGGCACCTCCGCTGCAAGGCAGCGATTCATCGCCTCGTCGCGGTCCATCGAGCCGAGCCAGTCCGCAACGGCCCGGTCCACAATCTCGCGCTCCGCCAGGCGGGCAGGCGCCTCGCCGTAGCGGTCCTGCAGGTCCGGCCGCGCCATGGCGCCGGTCAGCCGCTCGAACATCTTGTCGCTGGTGCAGGCAATGGCGATCCAGCGCCCATCTCCGCACTCAAAATGCCCGTGCGGGCAGGCATTGAGCGTGTTGGACCCCTCGCGGCCGCGTATCGTGCCCACGGCGTCATAGGCGGGCGCAAGCTCGTCGAGCACGCGGAATACCGGCTCGAAAAGCGCGAGGTCGATCACCTGGCCCCGGCCCGAGCGCTCCCGCTCGCGGAGTGCCATCAGCACGCCGAGCGCGCCGTACATGCCCGTCATGTAGTCGCCAAGCGAGGTCGAGCCAGGCGTCACCGGCGGGCCGCCTGGAAAACCGGCAAGATGGGTGAGCCCGCCGAAGGCATGAGCTATGCGAGCGAAGCCCGGCCGCTGGCGGTAGGGCCCGGTCTGGCCGTAGCCGGTGACCCGCAGCATCACAAGGCCCGGATTGGCGGCGGCAAGATCGTCATAGCCGAGGCCCCAGCGCTCCATCGTGCCGGGGCGGAAGTTCTCGCACACCACGTCGGCTTCAGCCGCGAGCCGCCGGAACAACTCCGCGCCTTCCGGCGCGCGCAAGTTGAGCGTGATCGAGCGCTTGTTCCGGGATTCGCTGAGCCAGGCGAGCGAGCTGTCGGCGCGGGCGCTCGGCGTGCCGTAGCGCCGCCAGGGATCGCCGGCGGGCTGCTCGATCTTGATGACCTCCGCGCCGAACTCGCCCAGAATGGTCGCCGCGTGGGGCCCCGCAATGAAGGTTGCCGCATCCAGAACCCGGATGCCGTCCATCGGCCGTCCGCTCATTCCCCTTTTACCTCCGCTTCCAACCGGCGCGGCTTTATAGCAGGCGCATGAGCGGATAGAGTGGCGCACCATGTTCACCACGCGCCCTGAACTGCTCGGCACCTTCGGCGTAACCGCCTCGACGCACTGGCTGGCGTCGGCCACCGCCATGGCCGTGCTGGAAGAGGGCGGCAACGCCTTCGACGCAGCGGTCGCGGCCGGCTTCGCGCTGCAGGTGGTCGAGCCGCATCTGAACGGCCCTGGCGGCGACATGCCGGCGCTGATCTGGAGCGCGGCCGAGCAGCAGTTGCGAGTCGTCTGCGGACAGGGGCCGGCGCCTGCGGCCGCAACCATCGACGCCTTTCGCGGCCTCGGCCTCGACATCGTGCCGGGAACCGGCCTGCTGGCGACCTGCGTACCGGGCGCGGTCGATGGCTGGCTGCTGATCGCGCGCGACTACGGAACGATGGAACTCTCGCGGCTGCTGCAGCCTGCCATTGAATTCGCCGGCGGCGGCTATCCGCTTGTAGGCCATGCGGTGGCGACCATCGCGTCGGTGGAGGCGCTCTTCCGCGATGAGTGGCCGACCTCGGCCGCGGTCTATCTGCCGGGCGGCAGGCTGCCGGAGGCCGGAAAGCTGTTCCGCAACTCGGCGCTCGCCAGGACATGGATGCGGCTTGTCGAAGAAGCGGAAGCCGCCGGGGGGTCGCGGGAGGACCGGATCGAGGCCGCGCGGCACATCTTTCAGCAGGGCTTCATAGCGCAGGCGATTGCCGATTTCGCGGCCGGCAACGAAGTCATGGACAGCTCCGGCCGGCGCCATCGCGGCCTGCTCGCCGGCGACGACATGGCGAACTGGCGGGCGAGCTACGAGGAGCCGCTGACCTACGACTACGGGCGCTACCGGGTCGCCAAGGCGGGGCCCTGGTCGCAGGCGCCCGTGTTCCTCCAGCAACTGGCGCTGCTCAAGGGGGTCGACCTTGAGGGTATGGACCCGCTCGGCGCCGATTTCGCCCATGTCGTCACCGAATGCGCGAAGCTCGCCTTCGCCGACCGCGAAGCCTTCTACGGCGACCCGGCTCATGTCGATGTGCCGATGGAGCGCCTCCTGTCCGACGAATACAACGACGCCCGGCGCAAGCTTGTCGGCGCGGAAGCCAGCCGGGAGCTCCGACCGGGCGTGATGGATGGTTTCGCTTCGACCGTACGGGTCGGTGAGCGGCGCGGACCGACCGTGGGAGCGGGCGAGCCTACCATGGCGCTTGCAGGCGGCGACACCTGCCATCTCGACGTGATCGACCGCTGGGGCAATATGGTCTCCGCGACGCCCTCCGGCGGCTGGCTGCAAAGCTCGCCCGTCATTCCGGCGCTCGGCTTCTGCCTCGGTTCGCGCATGCAGATGTTCTGGCTCGAGGAAGGCCTGCCCGGCTCGCTCGCGCCGGGGAAGCGGCCCCGCACCACGCTCAGCCCTTCCTTCGCCTTCCGCGACGGCGAGCCCTGGATGGCCTTCGGCACGCCGGGCGGCGACGGGCAGGACCAGTGGTCGCTGATCTTCTTCCTGCGCCATGTCCACCACGGCATGAACCTCCAGGCGGCGATCGATGCGCCGACCTTCCAGAGCCACCATTTCCCGTCGTCGTTCTATCCGCGCCAGGCCGATCCCGGTCGACTGGCCGTGGAGGAGCGCCTGCCCGGGGACACCGTCGCCGAACTGGCGCGGCGCGGCCACGATGTCGAGGTCATCGGCCCGTGGAGCATCGGGCGGATCAGCGCCTGCGCGAGAGAGGACGGCCTGTTGAGGGCAGCGGCCAATCCCCGCCTCATGCAGGGCTACGCGGCCGGTCGGTGAAGGCGCTCCGGGTCCTTCTTCTGTTGAGCCTGGTCGCAGGCTCTGGCGCGGCGGCGGAGCCTGCCGCCGATACCGGGCGCGAACCCTTCGTCTTCCAGTCGGACCGGATCGATTTCGACCGCGAGCGCAATCTCGTGGCGGCCACCGGCGATGTCGAACTCGCCCGCGAAGGACGCATTCTGCGCGCGGACCGGATCGTCCTCGACCGCAATACCGGTATTGCGCGCGCGGACGGGAACGTCACCCTGATCGAACCGGACGGCGAGGTGCTGTTCGCCGATTCGGTGGAGCTTACGGACGATCTCAGGGACGGCTTCGTTGAACAGTTCAAGGCCCGGCTCGGTACCGGTTCGCGGCTGGCGGCAAGCTCGGGCCAATTGCAGGGTGGAACGCGGGCCGAGCTTAACCAGGCTGTGTATTCCGCCTGCGAGCCCTGCGCCGACGACCCGTCCAAGGCGCCGGTCTGGCAGGTCAAAGCCCGCCGTGTCACCCACGACAGGGTCGAGCAGCAGGTGACTTACCGGGACGCCGTGCTGGAGATGTGGGGCGTGCCGGTGCTCTACAGCCCCTATCTCAGCCATCCGGACCCGGAGGTGACCCGCAAGACCGGCTTCCTGACGCCGACGGTCGGCCATCGCAGCGACCTCGGCGCCCGGATCGAAACGCCCTGGTTCTGGAATATCGGGCCGGACCGGGACGCGACCTTCATCCCGATCGTCGCCAGCGACCGCGGCTTCGTTGGCGCCGGCGAATACCGGCAATTGTTCGACCGGGGACGCCTCGAGCTTTCCGGCAGCCTTGCGACGCTCGACAAGAAACCGAAGGAACGGGCCGGAAGCGGGCCGCGCGGGCATGTCCGGCTCAAGGGCGAGTCGCATGCCGGCGACAACTGGCGGCTCCGGGGCGAGTTCTACCGCGCCTCGGACGACGGCTATCTCGACCTGGTAGGGCTGGACAGCAGCGAGACATTGCCGAGCCTTGCGGAAGCGGAGGGCTTCTTCGACCGGGCCTATGCGCGGGTCGGCGTATTCGATGTGCAGGAATTGCGCAGCGGCGTATCCGGAGAGGCGTCTCCCCTGGCCGGTCCGGAGCTCCTTTATGAATGGCAGGGCGCCCCGTCGCCGGGCGGCGCCTGGTCGCTGCGCGCCGCCGGCGCCGCCCTGCACCGCCGCCGCGAGGACGAGAACCAGCGCGTGACGCTTGAGGGCGGCTGGCGGCTGGAGCGCTTTACCGACGGCGGCCACCGGCTCGAAGTGGGCGCGGGCCTGCGGGGCGATTTCGCGCATGGGGACGGCGCCGCGGACGACAACAATACCCGCCTGTTGCCGCAGGCCTCGGCCGGATGGAGCTACCTGCTGGCCGGCGGCATGGAAGACCTGCAGATGACGATCGAGCCCAGAGCCCAGGTGGTGCTGGGCCGCAACAGCGCCGATGCCGATGAATTCCCCATGGAAGACAACCGGGCCGTCGAGTTCGAATTCGACAACCTGTTCGCCCTCAACCGGTTTCCGGGACTGGACGGCGCGGAGACCGGTCAGCGCATTGATTACGGGGTACAGACCAGTCTTCACGGCGCCGGCGACTGGCATGTGGACGCGGGCATCGGGCAGAGCCAGCGCCGGAAGGCGAACCGGGATGCGCCCGAGGACTCCGGGCTCGATACCGCCGTTTCCGACATTGTGGGCCGAGTCGGCCTGACGGCCGGCGAAATGACCGCGCTCGGCTACCGGTTCCGGCTCGACAAGGACGACCTCACCGCCCGCCAGACCGCGCTCGACCTGTCCCTGAATATGGACCCGCTGTATTTCGACGCCCGCTACGCAAGGGCCGTCGGCGTTCCCGACCCTCAGAAGCCTCCCGGTCCTGCCCAGGACAAGGAGGAGCGCGAGCAGGTCGATGTCGGTCTCGGCTCGAAATTGGACGCGAACTGGTCAGTCCTGAGCCGCTACAGGCGGGACCTCGATACCGGACGCTCGCTGCTGGGCGGCCTCGGCCTGAAATACGAGGACGAGTGCCTGCTGTTCGAGGCCGCTTTCGAGCGCGAATACAAGGTTGCCGGCGGCGACGCGGACAACCGGGTCTCGATCCGCCTCGTCTTCCGGGACCTCGGCAGCCTTCCCGGAACGCAGGGCGTGCTGCCCGGCGGGCGGCCATGACGATGCCTGCGCCGCGCGTGCTGGCTCATGATCTGTCCGGCCGGCGTCAGACGGCGCCGGCGTCGCGCAACTCGCGAATCTCTCCCGCTGAATAGCCGATTTCGGCGAGGATCTCGTCGCTGTCTGCGCCGTGCTCCGGCGGCGGGCGGGCGGTCCCGGGTCCGTCATCGTCAGCAAGGAAGGCCGGGTTGACGGTATAGACATCGCGCTCGATGCCGGCCGGGCCCGGACGGCGTTCGACGAAGCGCCGCTCGGCGAGGGCCGGATGGGCGAGCGCCTGGGAAATGTCATTGATCGGCGCCGCGGGAACGCCCTCGGCCGCCAGGCGCCTCTCCCAGCCCTCCGGCGTGTCGGCCGCGAACGCCTCCTCCAGCGCCGCCCGCAGCGCGCCCTGGTTCGCCTTGCGCGCCTCGTTGTCGGCGAAGCACGGGTCGGCGGCGAGGTCCGGCCGGTCCAGCGCCCGGCAGAGGCCCTGCCACTGGCGCTCGGTCAGGCAGGTCATCAGGATGGCGCCGCCGCGCACGCGGAAGGAGTCCGCCGTGGGCACGCGCGCCGGCGAGGAGTTGCCGACCGGCGCGGCCAGGTTGCCGGTGGTCAGGTAGTCGATCAGCAGCGGGGCGAGCATGGACAGCGACGACTCGAACATCGTCACGTCGAGGCGCTGGCCCTCGCCCGTCGCCTGCTGGCGGTAGAGCGCCGAGGCGCAGGCGAAGGCGGCGGTGATGCCGGTGGAGAGATCGACCGCGGTGAACCCCGCCCGCACGGGCCCCGTGTCGGGATGGCCGGTGACCGACATCATGCCCGACGCCGCCTGGATGGCGCCGTCATAGGCCGGCGCGCCGGCATAATCGCCGGTCTGCCCGTAGCCGGAGATCGAGCAGAAGACGAGGCCCGGCCGGACCTCCTTCAACGCCTCGTAGCCGAAGCCCAGCCGGTCCATCGTGCCGGCCTTGAAGTTCTCCACGACGATGTTCGCCCCGGCGACGAGGCGGTGCACCACCCCGCGGGCGCGGGGGTGCTTGAGGTCGAGCGTCATCGCCCGCTTGCCGGAGTTGATCGACAGGAACATCGGCGACATGCCGACGCGCCCGAGATCGTTGTCGCCGATCAGGTAGCGGCCCTGGTCGCCGCCCGACCGCTGCTCCAGCTTGATGACATCGGCGCCCATCATCGCCAGGTGCTGGGTGCAGAACGGGCCGGCGATCACCTGCGTGAAGTCGATCACCCGCACCCCGTCGAACGCCTTCGCCATGGCCTGCTCTTCCCCCTCTTGCTGCGGCAATTCTAGCTCCTGACGGCCGGTTGCGGAATCCGGCAGACTTGGGGGCCTCCGCAAGCCAGGAACGCCTCATGCGACCGCGCGACGCCGCCACGCTGATTCTCTACCGCCGCAGGGCGGAGGAAATCGAGGTGCTGATGGGGCGCCGGTCTCCCCGGCACGCCTTCATGCCCAACACCTTCGTGTTTCCCGGCGGCCGGGTCGATCCCGAGGACGGGCGCATCGCCCCGCTGGCGGACCTCCGCGAACCGGTGTTGGAACGCCTGCAGCGCAATGCCACGGCAAGGCGCTCCCGGGCGCTCGGCCTTGCGGCGATCCGCGAGGCGTTCGAGGAAACTGGCCTTGCCGTCGGCATGCCGCATGGCGGCGCGGCGGACATGGACCGCATCCCGGCCTCCTGGCATCCCTTCTACGAGACCGGCCTGGCCCCGCGGCTCGACGTGCTGGACTATGTGTTCCGGGCGATCACGCCGCGCGGCGACGTGCGGCGCTTCCATGCCCGCTTCTTCCTCGCCGACAGCCGCCATGCCCGGGGCGAGCTCGGCGGCAGCGGCGAGCTTCAGGACCTGCAATGGATCGCGATAGACCGCGCGGTTGCAATGCCCGCCACGCCCGGCGTCACCGCGAGGGCGCTGCAGGAAGTGCGCAGCCGCACGGCCGGCGCCCTTGTCCCCGGCCCGGCCCCTCCCGTTCCCCTCTACCACGGCACCCGCTATGGCGACCGGGTGCGCCTCGATCCCTGACCCCCGCAAAGGAGCCCCGCCAGTCCCATGTTGATCGAACAGCGCAGCTACGACTTCCACCCCGGCCGCATGGACGCCTGGCTCGAGGTTTACGGCCGGCTCGGCATGCCC